>JAYUFF010000897.1:0-3833 GCA_043738825.1 Schlesneria sp. | reverse complement strand
GCGGTTGTCGCGCAGACACGGCCACGCACAGCCGTGACCGTGGCACCCCAGCCAAGACTTCGACGCCTGTTGCGGCAAGTCCAGTTCTCGGACAGCCTCTGAGTGGAAATCAGGGCCTGCCAGCGGCAGACCCCACGTATTTCAACGGACTCATAAATCATGACCAGCCGCGCGCGGCGGTTACTTCGCGGGTTTGGCTTTGTTCTTTTCGTACTCGGCCAGGATCCCTGCGGGGTCGTCGTGGAAGGCGTCTCGACAGCCGGTGCAGCAGACGTAATAGGTCTTGCCCTGGTGCATGACCGGGATGGTGCCGAGGCCTCCCGTCACGACGCAGATCGGGCCGCTGCTGCCGGTGGCGGCGAGTCGCGTTCCCTCGCGCTGATAGCCGATTTCGGCGACTCGCGTGTAGAACGACTGCTGCTCGGGCCGCTGCTCGAACAGCAGCGTCATCCGGTTTTCATTGAGCACCGTCAGCGTGAGCCGGTGGATTTCCTTCGTCTGCTCGTCCGCCGCCGATTCCAGCACGAGCCGCTTGTCGTCGAGCTTGCCCTGATACTCGCGCGTGGTGTCGTCGGGGAGCGTCGCCTTCAGCGTGAACAGCTTGGTTTTCTCGTCGTAACCGAGCAGGGCCGACTTCCATTGCTTGCCGGACTCGACGTTCAGACGAATGCCGGTACTCTTTGCCTTCAGTTCCCAAACGGCAGCCGCCTTCTCTTGCCACGCACCCTGTTGTGAGGCCCGCTTCGGTTGACCGACGCCGCGCCAGCCGCCGATCAGACCGTTGTACTCGCGCAGCGCGTCGATCGCCGCCGACTTGGCTGCCGGCTTCGAGTCCGGCTCGGCACAGAACGCCATCCAAGTCGTGGACAGCGCCGCCAGGCAGAGCAGCCGCGTGCGGACTTTGAAGAATTGCGAAGAGCCAACAAGCATGAAGTCACCTCGTTCAGAAGAAGCCTGAGTCTTGACACGGACGCGACTCGACAGAGCCGTCGCGCCGCTTGGCGATCATGCGCCGAGTCCCTTCCATTCAACACGCCTCACCACATTTCGGACTGCGACGACCAGTCAGGAGTCTGGGTCGAATGTTGCCAAACGTCAACGGGGTTGTTTCGCGAAGTCAACGCCCGAGTCGCTTCAATGCACCGGCACTCGATACGCCGCTGCGCAGGAACGGCTGAAATTCGAGCCGTTACGAACGGACTTGCGTGGCCGGCCGGAAGCGGCCCGAAAGTTGCGTGAGCACGGAATGTCAATCTGGTTTGGCGCGCTTCAGACTCGAAGACGTGACGCTCATCAACTCCTCGTTGATCGAGTGCAGGCCAACCGAACGCACAAGAGGACGCCGAACATGCCGCTCGACACCTTCACCGACATTGACGAGACCGCCTATCCCCAGAAGCGCGGCATTGATCGCAGCCTGGGCTATCTGGTTGGCGGAGTCGCCGTGGTGCTGATCTTTCTGATGTTGCTGTCCGGCATGGGGCGAGTGCAAAACATGTCGGACCAAACCATCAGTCCGAACCGGGTTGTCCCCGAACCGAAACCGGCCGAGATCAGCGATTCGACAGTCGCCGAACCGCCCCGCTCCGAATGACGGTCTCAAGACTGATTGAGGAGCAGACCACTCACGCTCCCGAGCGGGTCAGTTCCTGGAAGCGAGCCAACAGGTCGCGTGTGATCGGACCGGGTTCGCCCGCTCCGATCTTGCGACCGTCCAAGCTCACCACGGCCACCACTTCGGCGGCCGTTCCGGTCAGGAACATCTCGTCAGCAACATAGAGATCGTGTCGCGTGAGCGAACACTCCTCGACGCGATAGCCCGCCTGCTTCGCCAATTCGATGACCGCATTGCGCGTGATCCCTTCCAGGATGCCGGCGTCCGGTCCCGGCGTTCGCACGACTTGGTTCTTGACGATGAAAATGTTGTCGCCCGTGCATTCGGCGACCTCGCCCTTGTGGTTGAGCATCAGCGCTTCGACCATCCCGGCGTCGGTCCCCTCGATGCGCGCGAGGATGTTGTTCAGATAGTTCAAGGACTTGATGCGGGCACTCAACGCGCCCGGATGGTTGCGGATCGTGCTCGCCGTAACAAGGTTCATGCCCTTGGTGTAGGTCTCCGGGGGATAGAGTGTGATCGTGTCGGCGATGACGATGACTTGGGGGTTGCTCGTTTTGCGAATGTCCAGACCGAGACTGCCCGCTCCGCGCGTGACGACCAGCCGCACGTAGCCGTCGCTGATGTTGTTGGCTTTCACCGTCTGTTCAACCGCCGCGATGACTTCAGCGGGAGTCATCGGGATCGTCAGGCGGATGGCTTTCGCACTCTCGAACAGTCGGTCGATGTGTTGCTGGTGGAGGAAGACTCGACCGCCGTAAACGCGAATCCCCTCGAACACTCCGTCGCCGTAGAGCAGTCCATGATCGAACACGCTGATCTTGGCATCGGCCTCGTCAACCAACTTGCCACCGAGGAAAATCTTCAAGGCCATCGCAGGGTTCCCATGTTAAAGAAGCCCGGCGGTTGGCCGGGCTTCTGGTCGTGGCACAGGCTGCCAACGTGTGCTAGTGGTGGTTTCAAAACTAACCCGAAGCGTAAGCGAGGGGCTGTGCCACGCGGCAATTTCTGATGCCCTCGCTTACGCTTCGGGTTAGTGTCCGAGTCTTGAAATCGCCTCTACGCTGCATCGGTCAGCGCTTCAATCCGACCCTCGCTCAACTTCACCGTGCGATGAGCTTCCGCCGCGATGGCCTGATCGTGAGTGACCATGATGATAGTGAGCCGTTCCTGCTCGTTCAACTTGGCGATCAGGTCGATGATCCCTCGGCCGGTGCGCGCGTCGAGGTTCCCGGTCGGCTCATCCGCCAGCAGGATTTCGGGTCGCGCGACGAGCGACCTGGCGATGGCCGCCCGCTGCATTTCTCCGCCCGACAATTCCGAAGGCTTGTGCGTCAACCGATGCCCCAGCCCGACGCGGTCGATCATTTCGCGGGCACGATCCTGGTACTCGCGCCGCCGCTGCCAGTAGCCCCAGATCGAGTGCCGGATCATCAGCGGACAGAGTACGTTTTCCATCAGGCTCAGCTCGGGAAGCAGATGATAGAACTGAAACACGAAGCCGAAGACGCGGTTCCGCAACTCATCGCGCGTCCGCACCGGCAGGTCGTCGATCCGCTGACCATCGAGTTGCACTTCGCCCACGTCGGGTGAGTCGAGCAGTCCGATCAGGTGCAGCAGCGTACTCTTGCCCGACCCCGACTGACCGACGATGGAGAGAAACTCACCTTTGCGCACTGCGATGTCCACGCCATGCAGCACGGGAACCTGATGGTCTCCCTTGCGGTAGGCTTTTTCGACGGCGACGGCCGAAATCTGTGGTTCGGGCATGGCGAGCGTCTCCCGTGACGAAACCGGCGATGGTGAAAGGAAAGTTGTGCTGGTGGTGGGCATGGTATCCGTTCCTGCCGGTGTGATGCTTGGTCTGTGTCATTTCAATACCAGCCCGACGCGCAAGCGAGGGCTAGACATTCGATGTTTGCGAAGCCCTCGCTTGCGCGTCGGGCTGGTCAATTCATTCGTGTCTCAATGCCTGAACCGGTTGCAGTTGTGCGGCGCGGCGAGCGGGGAGGATGCTCGCCACGACGGCGATCGTCATGGCTCCCAGGGCGACCCAGCAGACCGTGAACGGGTCCACGTGAGTCGGGATCTCTTTGAAGTAATAAATCCGCTCATCAAACACCTTGTGACCGGTGATGATCGTGATGACTCCTTCAATCTGATTGATGTAGTGGACGAAGAGCAAGCCGGCGACAACGCCCACGCCGCTGCCGACCAT
>JAYUFF010000896.1:0-3835 GCA_043738825.1 Schlesneria sp. | reverse complement strand
TGCTGCGCGTCGTTCCCGAGAGTCTGGATCTGACGGTCACGATCTCGCTCCACGGTCTCGGTGAGTTGGCGATCGACGACCTGCAGATTGTGGCCTTCACACCATCAACCGAAGTGGCGGAATCATCTTCGCCCAGCGAACCCGCCGTGAAGCCGGCCAAGTTCTCGCCACTGGACGCTCTCGATTTGAGACGGCTCAATCCTCTGCCAAAACGAAAATGATGACGACGGCCTCGGTAGGAAACATCACTTCCCGTGCGCTTCAGCCAGGGCAGGCACATCATTTCGTATTCCGTCAAGCTCTCCCGGCGAACCGCGCTTCTTGGTGGATGAATCAACAGTCGGTGAATCCGCTCGCAGCCTCCCATCACAGCCACCACGCGTTCCGAACGTGCATTGCTCATCTCCAGCCCAAATGTAGGATTGAGCACTTGCATTGTTTAACCGTCGTTGCGATAGTCCGGCCTCGTTGGGGACTGTGAGCCTGACTCGCAAATCGAATCGCGAGTAACACGCTTGAGTCCCACATGCGGGCTGTGGCGCAGCTTGGCTAGCGCGCTTGACTGGGGGTCAAGAGGTCGCAGGTTCAAATCCTGTCAGCCCGATTTGATTGAAAGACGATTGACCGAAACGAGTTACGTTACCTGTCGATGTTCGGCAGTGCGGTAGAAAAGCCTTGTTGAATCGTGGAACAAAGTTCCACGAAACGAACAGGAACCCGCACATGCCTCGGAAAAAGAACGTAACCCCTTCCTATTTGCTGCACAGCAGCGGCCAAGCTCGCGTCCGCATTGATGGCAAAGACCATCTGCTCGGCGAGTATGGTTCCGAGGAAAGCCGCATCCGGTACGGGCAGTTGATCGCTCGCCATGCTGGTGGACTCCCCCTTGATCCCTTCGCGAATCGTGGAACTCATCCACGAAACGAATCTGAATCCGGGCTGACGATCAACGAACTCGTTCTCGGATTCATGCGGTTCGCCAAACAGCACTACCTCAAGAACGGCCGGGAAACATCTGAGATTCATTGCCTCAAGTCGGCCACGCGCTGGCTCGTCGAGTTGTACGGGTTCACCCCGGTGGACTCGTTCGGACCGCTGGCACTCAAGGCCGTTCGTGAGGCGATGGTTGCGGATGGCTGGGTGCGGTACAGCGTCAACAAGTCGATCGGTCGCATCCGGCATCTCTTCAAGTGGGGCGTCGAGAACGAACTCGTCAGCCCGGCCACGCTCCAAAAGCTCCAAGCCATCGCGCCGTTGTTGGCAGGCCGGACGACCGCGCAGGACAACCCGGCCCGTCAGCCCGCCACGGTGGAACAGGTTGAGGCCGTTCGACCGCTCGTCAGTCCGTTGGTTCGCGACTTGATCGACGTGCAACGCCTCACCGGCTCCCGTGCTGGCGAACTGCTGAGCCTCACCCCGGCGAAGATCGACACGACGGGCAAGGTCTGGTTGTTCCACGTCGAGGGGCACAAGACCGAGCATCACGGGCACAGTCGCACCATCGCCATCGGTCCGAAGGCTCAAGAGATTGTCCGGCGACGCATGGACGGACTGGAGCCGAACGACCGTCTCTTCAAGATCCGGCGCGACTCGTACACGCTGGCTATCGGTCGCGCGTGCAAGTCGCTCGTCGAGAACTCGAAGGCGAAGAAACAAAAGTTCACACCCTGGACGCCTCACCAGTTGCGTCACGCGATGGGCCATCAGGTTCGCGAGGCGTTCGGGCTGGAGCAATGTTCAAGCCACGTTGGGGCACGCCTCATTCGCGATGAGCGAGAACTACGCGCGGGCATCACTCACCAAGGCGATTGAAGTCGCCGGAGCCGTTGGTTGAGAATCGCCGCTCCGGCGGTAGCATCACACGAACGCGGGATAGAGGGCACTCGACAAGCCGACTTCCTGATCGGTTTCCCGCGTTCTTTTTTCATCAGGACATCGGCAACAGGAGGCCGACATCATGGCTGATGGCCCTGCCGACGACTTGTTCGGCATGTATCACGACTTGTTTGAGCGCGCGAGGGAACTGTGTCGTCTCAGCATCGACGTCCTGAATTGTCTCGAATGGTTCCGCGAGTACGTCTCGGAAGGGATTGAAAGCGGTGGAAAAATGTACGGGTTCAACGACTCGCCGCAAGACTTGCGAGAAGCCATCTATCAGCTTTGGATGCGGTGCGGCGAGCGCAACGTTCCTGCGATGCGGGATGTGTTTGCACTGCTCCCGATTGTTCAACAAGCCAACGCGGGCCACCTACGCACGATCAAATGTGGAGACTCTTTCGTAACGACGGCGACAGAAACCATCTTCCACTGGTCAGAATGGCTGGAGGGCCAATCGCTGAGGGCATGTCTGTGGATGCCGAGCGGCAGTAATCTCGATTCGTCGGCGCACGATCCGAAGTGGGCCGGGACAATTCAGGACGTCGCCGATTTGGAACCGTATCACGACGTACTGCGGAGCATTCGGAAAGCGAATTCTCAATGGAAGATCACAGAGAACAACTTGCGGCGGCTCGAATGCTGGATTGAAGCGGAACACGTTCGGACGATTCGTTACCTCGACGAACTTGACGCTGTAACGTTCGCGGAGCCGCAAAAGCAGGCCGGCGAACGTCCCGAGCCACCAGCAACAGGAACGCAACAGACGAACGGCGACAGCAGCGGATACTCCCCGCCTCTTGATAAACGCGGATTCATCGAACTGCGAAAACGCAACGCGATTCTCGAAAACTCCGACAGCGAAATCACGCGGGCAAAAAGAGAATTTCATGCGATAGAGGAACCCGGTTCCAACTGGCGACGGTTCCGCATTCCGTTGACTGAACTGCGGACGCGGATGTGGGACTACCCAAGCGAATGGAACCCGCCTACAAGCTGACTTCGCGTCTACGGCACGCCACTTCGCGTCACTTCACGCCGAGATGTCCGCAAGCCCTCGCCACACTCTGGCGGGGGCTTTTTTTGTCTGTAGTCTCCTCGCCATCGCAGTCAGTATATCGCTGACGCACTGGCTCGCAGGGAGACTACTGCCATGTCTATCGACCCCGATACAGAGACCATCATCACCCTGGGTGAGGCGTGCCGTCTCGTCCCGCCCCGAGGTATCTCGACCGCCTGCATGGCGCGCTGGATCGTCACCGGCGTGCGCGGGGCCGTGCTGGAGACGATCCGCATCGGTGGGCGACGCCTCACCAGTCGCGAGGCTCTCGGCCGTTTCTTCGCCGCGCAGAATCGCGACCAGACACCCGTCGCGGTCATCTCGCCCAAGCAGCGGCGTCGTCAAGCGGAGACCGCTGATCGGCAGCTCCAAGAGGCAGGCATCTGGAAACGAAGCAAGCCACGACGGCGAATCGTGGCTGCTCGTTGAACTCATCACCCCACAACAGAACTGTGAGGCATCGGCATGGATTCTAACGGTTTCAGTCTTGAGTCAACAGTACAGCTTCGCGCGGAAGCCTTCGCGCACATCCGGCATCACAACGCGATGGTGTTGAACATCGCCACCGGCATCGAGTCACTCGACACCGCGATTCAGCAGTCCATCGCTGAGCGGTCTATAGACGAGTCGCAAGCTCTGGTCGATGCGGCGCGGCGGCTCGCGGCGCTGCTGAAAGGCGAGGGCCAGTGATGAACTCGACCAGCAACGGGCGAGTCTCGCTCGATGACGTGAAGCTCACGGCTCGTGGTCGATGGCGTGACATTCTCGCGGCGAACGGCTTCAACGGCGACGAACTTGACGGGCGGCATCATCCCTGCCCGAAGTGTGGCGGGACCGACCGATTCCGCGCGTTCGATGACGTGGACGAAACCGGCGGCGTGCTGTGCAACCAGTGTTTCA
>JAYUFF010000895.1:0-3837 GCA_043738825.1 Schlesneria sp. | reverse complement strand
CGCTCAACATCAAGATCACCAACCAGGACGACTTCCGCATGGCCGAGTTCCTGCTCGACGCCCTCCCGAAAGAGAAGCTGCCCGGTTTCCTGCACCCTTTCGCCGACGAAAAGTTTCTGTGACAGGGATCGGCTTGGAGACAGTCGTCTGTTATGTTTGCTCCGAAGGTGACTCGTTTCTTTCCCGACTCCGAAGGGAGAATCCCAATGGTGGCTCTGACGGCCAAGTTAATTGAATCGAAGGACGGGCAGACCGTTCAGCTTCCTCAAGGCTTGCGTCTCCCGGGAACCGAGGTGCTTGTCCGTCGGCAGGGAGCGGGCTTGGTCTTGGAGCCTGTTCGACCATCAGCTTGGCCTGAAGGATTCTTCGATTCCATCCGGATCGACGATCCACTGTTTGAACGCCCCCCGCAGGGTGACTTGGAGCCGATCGAACCACTCGATCTTTCTTCATCACCCTAGAGGCCATTCCGATGGGGTATTTGCTCGACTCTGATGTCTGCATCGCCTTGTTGCGCGGCCGGGCCGGGGTATTGACGAAGTTGGCGGCGATACCTCCCGACTCGTGTGCGATCTCGTCGATCTCCGTCTACGAACTTTTTGTCGGCGTGGCGAAGTGCCAGCAGCCGGAGCGGGAACGCGCAAAAATCGAGGCATTGCTCGGTTCGTTGCAGGTAATCGAGTTTGACCAAATTGCGGCTGAGTGCGCCGCAGCGGTACGGGCGCAACTCGAATCGGTCGGGACTCCCATCGGATCGTATGACACCTTGCTTGCCGGGCAGGCACTCGCCGAAGGTTTGACGCTGGTCACGGCGAATGTCCGTGAGTTCTCTCGCGTCTCGGGGCTGACCATTGAGAATTGGCTGGCCTGACTGTTGGCCATGAGAATTTGGAGACTTCAAATGGACGGCACTTCTTCGAGGCGTGAGTTTCTCTCCCGAAGTCTCTCCGTGATCTCGGGTGGCGGACTGGCGATGAACTCCGCTCCGCTGTTCGCTCAAACGCGCGAGCTTCCGCCGGCGGGAGACCGCCCGCCGCCTCCGCCCGAGGGCGTGAAGGTCATCAATCCGCGTGGCCGAGTCCCGGTCAGTTTCATCATTGATGACTCGACGTGCCTGGTGAATCTGGCTCACTTCGCGATCCCGCAGTTTGCCGAGATCTCTCCCGACAGCTACCAACAGGACTGGCGCAAGCTGCCTCGTGAGATTCCCGATGACTTCGTGAAAAAGTTCGGCGAATGGTGCGGCGAGCGCGGAATCAAGGGGAAGTACAGCATCGTCCCGTATCCGGCGTGTGTGGGGCGGATCGATCAGCGTCTGCCCGGCTGGTCACGGGCGGAGTTGGAAGCCAGCTTGAAGGTCGTTCGAGAACTGATGATGCCGAGTTGGGACATTCATCCCGAGATGGTGACTCACACGTTCGTCATCGACACGAACACGGGACACCCGTACAAGGAACGCTCGCCCCTCTACATGGAGAACTGGGATTGGAGCATCGACAAAACGGCCGACCAGTTGACCGACTACCTGAGCTACGCGCTGCGGATTCTGAAGAACGCGGGCCTGCACTGCGAAGGCGTCACCACGCCGGGCGGCTTCGGCAATCGAGCACGTCCGGCACTCAGTCAGGCGACGTTCAACTCGTGCCGCGACGTATTCGGGGTCGAGATTCCGCATTACTTTCGCGATCTCTACACCGACCACCGCAGTGTGGCTCCACTGGTCCAGCGGGCCTCCGGGTTGGAGACCAACGATCCGAAATGCGTGGTCTCAATCCACGGTTGCACGGGCGATTGGTTCGGTGGTTGGGACGGCCTCGAAAAGGGAACGGTCGATCAGTTCATCACGGCCGATTTGCAGGGTGGCCGCCTGCCGCAAGTCATCGCGAAGGGTGAGCCGGCGATCCTCGTCTGCCACTGGCCCGGCCTCTACTTCAACGGCGAAGAGTACGGCTTCAACGTGTTCAAAGACGTCGTGAAGCGGCTGCACGAACGCTACGACCACCTGCTCTGGATGAAGCTGAGCGAGATCTCTCGCTACTGGGCCGCGCGCGAACTGACGAAGATCGAACGCCGAGACGGTCGCCTAGTCCTGACCGCTCCCTACGCCTGCCCGTCGTTCACGGTGGAGGTCTCGTCGAACGAAGTCGCACCTTCGATCGGAAACGCTGCCGGAAAGAGAACACTCCTCCGCGAGATTGCTTCGCCGCTCCGCCTCGAATCGGGAACGTTCCTTCGTCGCGAGGCTCGAACGACAGTGTGCTTCGATCTCATCAAAGGACTCAATGAACTGTGGTGTTGAAGAGGCGAACGCGACGGCCAACGACGACTCTTCATCGAATGGATGAGTCGGTGATCGTTCGCAAATGGCCGTCGGAGTTCTCGTCGCACTTCTGCGACATCATTGGGTTGCGACGGTCTCACCGTTCAGCCACACGCGGCGCACTGCCAGTTGTTCGTCGAGCAGCACCAGATCGGCTCGCTTACCGAGGGCGAGGCTGCCGAGGGCGTGATCGATTCCCAGAATCTTCGCCGGCGTGAGCGTCGCCATGCGAATGGCCGTGTGCAGTTCGAGGCCAACGGTCTGGTGCATGTGCCGGACCATGTGGTCCAAACCGCGCACGCTGCTTGCCAGCGCAGTGCGATCCAGCGTCCAACCGACTTCGCCGTCGCTGACGATCGTCACGCCACAGTCCAGCGGGCCGAAGACGTACTCGCCCGGCGGCATGTCGAGGGCGCGGTTGCAGTCGGTGACGAGGGCCGTTCGATCCGGTCCCATCATCTCGACCACAAACCGCAGCAGTTCGGGAGCCAAATGGCGGCCGTCGGCGATCACTTCAGTCGTCATCTCGTCGGTGGCGAGGACGAACTCAGCCATGCTCGCCTGCATCGGCACGCCAAACCGTTCGCGCAGGCCGGGGACGCTGCTCATCGCGCAGTAGAAGTGATCGACGTGCCGCATCCCGAGTTGAAACGCCGCCGCCATCTCGGTCCACGATGCGTTCGAGTGCCCCGCGTTGAGGCGGATGCCCAGCGCTGCCGCATCGCGGAAGAAGTCGCCTGCGCCGGGAAGCTCGGGCGCGCAGGTCGCGACCAGAATCGTCGAGGCGTAGCGCAGATACTCGGCATACTCCGACTTGGTCGGTGGCCGCGCCGGAGCCTTCGGGTGACAGCCGACTTTGTCCTCGTTGAAGTACGGCCCGTAGAGATGCGCGCCCAGCACATGACCCGCCGCGCGAAACTGCTCGCTCAACTGTAAGAAGCGCAACGTTTGCTCGTGCGTGGCGACGGTGCTGGTCGGAACGAGGCCCGTCGTGCCGTGACGCCGATGCGCCGCGATGGCCGTCGCGAACGCAGCCTCATCGCCGTCCATGAAGTCCGCGCCGTCGCCACCATGCACGTGCATGTCCACGAAACCGGGGGCGAGGAACTGTCCCGCCGCGTCGAACGTCGAACCCTCCCACGGCGGAAGCGCGTCGAGTGGACCGAGCGCCACGATCCGCCCGGCCCTCACGTGAAGCCCGGCCTCGGCAACCAGGCAGTCCGACAAAACGAGCGTTGCGTTGAGGATGGCCAAGTCGGACATGAGCAACCTTCCGTCAGATGAAAATCAGCATCGTTTGGCGGTTCACTCGCCAGACAAGGCGAGCGGTCGAAATTGTTTGACCCACAGTAACCCGCAGCGTGAGCGAGGAACTCGGGCTGAAGTTCCTCGCTCACGCTGCGGGTGGGCGACTTATACCGCACGCGGTGGTTGATGAGACAACTGAGCGGGGCGGCGTCAGACCAATCAGGGCCATCGCCTTGTTCTATGTCGGGTGGGACGAGTCTTCGACGGCC
>JAYUFF010000894.1:0-3840 GCA_043738825.1 Schlesneria sp. | reverse complement strand
CGTTCTCGACCGACCACTCCCCCTCCGAAGTCACCCCTCGTCGGCTGACTTTGTGACTCCGATCGCTGATCGGAGGACGGGCACTCCTGCCCGTCGATCTTCTGTCGATGAGACCTGCCAAGGCCGAAGTCCGGCTTAGCTTTGTTAGCCGGACTTCTCTCTGGGTGGACGTGCCACACACAGAAGTCCGGCTTTCGGAAAAGCCGGACTTCTCAAGGGGCTGCGCGGACTTCTCGTCGAACGCGGCGTTACGCCTCGTTTCATCAATTCCATCCTGAGGGGGATGTCATGCCTATTTCCAATCGCATCTGTTTCCATCGCTCCCGCCGCCCGCGCGGGTTTACTTTGATAGAACTGCTCGTCGTGATCGCGATCATCGCCGTCTTGATTGCACTGCTGTTGCCCGCCGTCCAGCAAGCCCGTGAGGCGGCGCGGCGGACTCAGTGCAAGAACAACCTCAAACAGTTGGGGCTGGCGCTGCACAACTATTTGGATCGGACGGACAGATTCCCGGCGGGCTACTTCACGGCCGTGAACGCGAGTGGCACGGATACAGGCTCCGGATGGGGTTGGGCGGCCATGCTGTTGCCGGAGCTCGATCAGGCCTCTCTGTACCACCAGATCGACTTCTCTCAAGACATCAAGGCCCCCGCCAATGCGAAAGCGCGTGCCACCGTTCTCATTGCTCTGAAGTGCCCATCGGAAGTCTTCCGTCAGACGTTCCCTGTCACGGATACGGGCGGCGTGGCGCTGAATCCACCGATCTTGGTGGCACATGCCAGCTATGTGGGAGTCAACGGAAATGGCAGTGTCACCGACAGCGTGGCAACGATAATGTCCACGAACGACGGTTGCCTATTGCGGAATCAGGCGCTTCGCGCGGGCGACATCACCGATGGTTTGAGCAACACGTTTTTTGTGGGTGAACGCGGTTCACGAATGTCGTTATCGACGTGGGTCGGAGCCGTCACTGGAGCCGGTGTCGATTCGATACGCGATCCGGGGAGTGTTGAGGCATCCGCCGCTCTCATTCTCGGCCACTGCGGTTCTCATCTGCCAAACAACCCCGAAGTGACGGATGCCGATGCACTGTCGAGCTTCCATCCGCAAGGTGCGCAATTCCTGCTCGGCGACGGGTCCGTCCGATTTATCGCCAGCAATATCTCACAGCAAGTCTATGACGCTTTGGCGACGCGTCGTGCCGGAGACTTTGTGGGAGAATTCTAATCATGATTCTCGGTCATGCCACGGCAGCATGCGGTTCGTCAGCGAGAACATCGACCTCGCCAACCGGCGAGCCATCGCGACGCGACAGGGTGGTGAAGTGCTCGGCGAGCAAGTAGGGTGCGTGGAGTCTTCGGAACGCACCAAGCCAGCGATCATTGACCGTGGATTCCGAAGACACCACGCACCCTACATCACTGATCGGCGGGAAACTTCGGTTATGACCACACTATCGCCACTCGATACTCAACCGTCACTCCAAACGCCCCGACTCGTGCTGCGACCAATGACCTTGGCCGACGCGGCGGCGGTCCAACGTCTGGCGGGAGACATCGAGGTCGCATCCACCACGCTCTTGATCCCGCATCCTTACCCCGACGGTGCGGCCGAAGCGTGGATCGCGACTCACGCCGGCAGGTATCAACGGGGTGAGGCGATTGACTTCGCCATTGAGGAGAAACAGTGCGGCCAACTCGTGGGGGCGATCGGGCTTGTCCTGGCACCGCCGCACGAGCGAGCCGAACTCGGTTATTGGATCGGTCGCGATTACTGGGGACGCGGCTACTGCACCGAGGCGGGGCGGGCGGTCGTCGAGTTTGCCTTCCGTGTCCTCAACCTGCATCGTGTCCAGGCATCTCATTTCACTCGCAACATCGCGTCGGGGCGAGTCCTCCAAAAGATCGGCCTGACCCACGAAGGCTCCTGCCGGGGCTACGTCAAAAAATGGGACCGATTTGAAGACGGCGAACTGTATGCGATCCTAACCAATGATCCGAGTTGAGCGTCTCCAAGGTTCAAGGTGCTGCGGCAGCGGCAATCTCGCCGCTCAGGGCTGGCCCGTTTCGGGGTTGGTCTTTGCGGCGGGGATCTCGGGGACCACCTTTGCTCGGAACACGTAGTAGGTGTCGTCCCGATTGTGAGTCCAGCGGTAGTTGTCCTCGACCTTCGCCTTGAGTCGATCGTCGGCGACGGACGAGAACAACTCGGCATTGTTTCGAGTCACCACCAAGTCGCGGTCGGTGAATCGCGCGATCCCCGCGTGCCAGGTCCAGTCCTTCGCGTGGGCGTCGGCTCGTCGCGCTTCGATCATCAGCACGACTTCGGGATCGGTTCCGGCCGCCGAACTCAGGAAGGCGAAGAGCGCGCCGTCGAGGACATCGCTGCGGGTCGGCTGGTAGCGCACGAGCGGTCGCGGCGCGAGACGCATCTCGGTTCGTTCGTTGCCGGAGCGCGTGACGGCCGAGAACTCCCGCGCGAGACTCCGCAGTTGCAGCAGCCGTTGCGAAGCGTTCTCACTGACCGCCGGTGCGTCGGCGAGCGGCTTGATCGGGAAGCTGCCTTTCGGCTTCCACTCACGCAGAACATCCTTCGGAGGCCGGACGGAGAGGATGCGTTCCGACAACGTGTGGAACTCGTGAACCACGACGCGCTGTTTGTCTTCGTGCTGCGAGAAGATCGTCCCGAGCAGTTCCGGCCGCCCCTCGCGCGTCCAGACGTAGACGGCCCCGAGCTGCCCGGTATCACGCAACAAGTTTTGCCATTTGAAGACCGGATCCTTCTGAAGTTCGAGCGGCTGTTGTTGGCCTTCATCCAGAAAGATGGCATAGGCGGCGGCCTCTTTCAGGTGGAGTTCCGCCAGCGCGGCGATGTTCGGTTCCAGAGCCTGAACGAAGGGGACCAGCGTGAGCAGGACGAGGGCGAAAGCGAGTGTTCTCATGATGCGCGCACCCAGTTGGGAATGAACCGGTTGTTCCACTCCGACAGAGCTACAGACACGATGCCTGAATATCAAGCGGGCCACAGACGCACGCAGGGCCATCGCGTTGTTGAATCTGAGTAATTGGGTGCCACGGTCACGGAGCTTCGACGTGGCCGTGAGAGTGGGAAACAGCCTTCACGTCCTCGCACGGCCACGCCGAAACTCCGTGACCGTGGCACCCCCATTTGAAACAGGCGATGGCCCTGAGACGCACGCCACGGCGATGGACCGGCAATCTCGCCAATCAGGCTCGACAGAAGGGGAGGCTGCAATCAGAATGTGCCCCGCTCGCGACGGGCTGGCTGTCGCGGGGTGATTCGATTGGAACGGTCGCCGCATCTGAATTCGACGACCGAGAGAGAGCCTTGATTTATGACCACGCACGCCGACACCACGCACGCTGTTCACGAGACCGCCGCCCACGATCATGCCGCCGATGCTCACGCTGCCGTGGACCACAGCATGCGGTTCGAGGAGTCGGAACTGCATGACTTCGTCGAAGCGGATCGATCGGCGGGAGAACACGTTGGCATTCTGCTGGCCGTGGTGTTCTGCATCTCGCTCTTCCTGATGGTCGGCGTCACGTACTGGACGTTCCGCCATCAATCGCCGAGCCACGACCCGCACACCATCGTCGGTGTCGAAGACGGCGGGCATCACTGACGGGGAACGCTCTCCGTTTAGCCCCAACGCCATCGGCGTGGGAGCAGACGCGGGCACACCATCAATCAATCGCGCCCACGCCGTTGGCGTTGGGGCTAAACATGCCTGCCTCGGTTCAGTTGCTACGACTCCAGCCGCTGTCGGGCGATGTCGGCCCACGGGCCGCGCTGGTCGAAGTCGAGATAGCGCCGCCA
>JAYUFF010000893.1:0-3843 GCA_043738825.1 Schlesneria sp. | reverse complement strand
CCCCGGCCGATGCCCGGTCAACATCAACCGAGTCGCTCGATCGTGATCGCCCTCCGCCGTCGTGAGGCTGCGAATGATCGCGAGGTCTTTCATCTGCTTCGCGACACCGGGCAGATGCTCGCTGATCTGGATGCCGGGGACGGCCGTCTCGATCGCCTTCGATGGTCCGCCGTTCGGATGCCCGACCTTCAAATCAAACGTGTCGGTCTGCGTCGGACCACCCGCCATCCACAGCAAGATGATGGCTTTCTGTTTGACTCCCGCCTCTGCGGCTTCCGCAGCCTGAGCCAGCTTCGGCAACCAACCGGAATACGACACGCCAAACGCACTGGCGAGCGAGAACTTCATGAAGTCACGACGCGAATAATCGAACATGATTGGCTCCGCAAGAAAGTTGTCAGAAGTCACGTTTTACGTCTTCGCCCCAAAGGGGCCTGGGAATCCAGCCCAGGGCAAGCGAGCGACTGCGAGCGCCGCCCTGGGAAATGATGTCGGTGGATCGTGTGCCCTGAAGGGGCACTGGTTTTTTAATGACTTCCGGTGCCCCTTCAGGGCATGACATATCTCGTCCTGCGTTTCCCAGGGCGGCGCTCCCGTTGGTCGCTTGCCCTAGGCTGATATCCCAGACCCCTTCGGGGAAAAGGCCAAACCACACAACCTCAAAAATCACGCTTCGAGTGACTTCTTCAGGTTATTTCTCCAACACAAACTCCGGACTGTTCAGCAGCCCCCAGAATATCTCGGCATACGCCTGCTGTTGTTGATCGCCGTCGGTCTGTTTGCGGATGTGTTCCAACAAGAACTGCTTCTCCTCGGCGCGCGGCGGGCGGCTGAATGTCGCCAGATACAACGTCGTCAGTTTGGCCTCGGTGTCGAGAAACGGCGCGTCGAGTACGCCGCGCAACGTGCGGCTTTGATCGAGGTCCGTCGCCTCGGTCGTCAGCCGCCCGTTCATCAGCAACAACGCTTGCGGGATGCCGGCCCGGAATTCGTCCGGCTTGCTCGTCGCCGCTTCGTTCATGCGCGAGATCAGTTGATCGCGCAAGCCATTGAACCGGGCACTCCCGTCGGCGCGCGCGACCGGCAGCGACAAGGCCTGCTCCAGCGAATTGAAAACCTGCTCCGGAGTCAGCGTCTTAACCGGCCGCAGTCCGGGGAGCGGTTCGGCGTCCGCCACCTCCCATGTGACGCACCCGCGCTGATAAAGCTGGCTCTTGCAGATGCCGGCGATCAACCAGCGCAGATCGAAACCGGATTCCACAAAGTGCTTCGCGAGCTGATTCAGAATCCGCCGCTCGGCCGGCGAGGCATTGTCGAGATCATCGACCGAATCCGTCATTCCTCGACCGATCAAATGCTGCCACACTCGATTCACGACCGTCGCGGCAAACAGGGGGTTGTTTTCCGAGACCATCCAGTCTGCGAGTGTCTCGCGCGACGTTTTGCCATTCGCGATCTTCGCCTCCTCGCCACCAAGGAACACGGCGGCGTATTCGGTGGCCCCGTTTTCCGGCCGAATCTTTGCGGCCAGCGAATCGTCGATGGCTCCGTTTCTGACCCCTGTAAAAAATGCCGCCATGCCCCAAAAGTCCTTCTGCTTCCACGAGGCGAACGGATGATCGTGACACTCGGCGCAACCGATGCGGACACCGAGGAAGACTCGCGAAACCGAGCTTGCCGCCGTCTCGGGTTTCCCGCCGACCGCTTGAAAGAACAGCGTCGGCCCGCCGCCGCGAGTGCCCAGTCGCGGGTTCACGACCAGCAGGGCCTGATCGTCGTTCTTGGCCGTGACCAGCCGACGAACCAGTTCGTCGTAGGGCACGTTGGCTGAAAATTGTGCCTTCAACCACGGCTCGAGACCGACGGCCATCTGCGCTTCCGGCGAATTCCCCGGCACCATCATCCGTCGCCACAAGGTCGCCCAATGCGCAGCCGTTCGCTCCGCATACTTTTCCGGGCGACGAGGATCACTGAGCAGGCGATCGACCAACGCACCGCGGCGCTGCTCGCTGGAGTACTCCAGAAAATCGCGGGCTTCCGACACGCTGGGGATCGAACCCGTCAGATCGAGAAACGCTCGCTTCAGGAACGTCGCTTCATCGACGACCTCTGGCGGAACAATCTGCGACTCCTGCCAAGCCCCGGCAAACTGCTCGTCGATCCACCGCGCGAGCTCCTCCGTCGTCAAACGGGAAGCGCCAGCCCTCGCGGCACCAGGCTGTTCTGCGGACGCGATGGCCGTACCCAAGAGCACAAACGCCAGAAGCGAACACGAGGCTTTGAGGAACATCTGTGGTGCCTCCACGGTCGATGAGGAGATTGATTGAACTCGCAATGTTCGCCCAACAATGGGGCAACAAATTCGAGTGGGCTACAATGTAGACATGCCGTCTGTTTTGTCAAGCCGCTTTTCCGCACGACTTCGCTGTTCTTCCCTTTCGATTCTCGCCGGATCGTTTCAGAAGCCATTGTCGTCAATGGCCAACCTCTCGAAATTGGAGGATTGAGACGGACCCCGCCAGCACGTCAGCGCAACATTCAAAACACAAGATGATCATTGGCAGACGAACGGCCGGGCTATTCCTTCCCGTTGTGGGCGACACGGGTGGCGAGGGCTTTGAGGTCGGTGCCGCGAAGGGCTCCTTCCAGCAGTTCGGGCAGCTTTTGCGGAGTGCAGCCGAAGCAGGGGATGCCCAGCGCGGCGAGCTTCTTGGCGAGGCTCTCGTCGTAGCAGGGGACGCCGCTGTCGGAGAGGGCCGGCAAACACATCGCGCGCACGCCGGAAGCGACCCTGTCGCCAAGTCGCCTCACCAACGGAGCCTGGTTGCCTCCCTCGAACAGATCGGTGATGAGGATGAACAGCGTGCGACGCGGTTCCTTGATGAACTGCTCGCAATAGCCGACCGACTTGTTGATGTCGGTGCCGCCGCCGAGCTGCACGCCAAACAACATCTCGACCGGATCGGTGCCGCACTGTTCGGTCAGGTTCACAACCTCGGTGTCAAACGCGACGACGTGCGTTTCAAACGCGGGCAGACTGGCGAAGATCGAACCGGTGACCGCGCCGTACACGACCGAATCGGCCATCGAACCACTCTGGCCCATCTCGACGATCACGGTCCAGTTGTTCGACCGCTGTGCTCGCGAGTAGAAGTAGACCCGCTCGGGAATGATCGTCTTCAACTCGGTGTTGTAGTTCTTCAGATTGCGGCCGATCGCCCACTTCCAGTCGATGCAACTGGCGTTCGGGATCGGCGAGTGTTCGTTGCGGTTGAGTGCTCCCAGCACCGCCTGACGAATCTTCCGTTCGAGCTGCAACTTGATCTGATCGACGACCGCACGCACGACCATTCGCGCGGTCTCCTTGGTTCGCTCGGGGATCTGTCCCTTGAGCGACATCAGTGTGCCAACGAGCGGCACGTTCGGTTGGACGTTCTTCAGCATCTCCGGCTCGAACAGCAGTTGCTTCATGCCGCGCCGCTCGATGGCGTCCTGCTGGATGACGGCGACGACATCCTCCTTGAAGTACGTCCAAATGTCGCCGAGCCACTTCGCCAGCCTCGGTGCCGAACCGCCCAGCCCCGCCCCGCCTGCGGCGGACTTGGTCGGAATCAAGTGGGTTGGGCCTGGTGATTTTCGTAGGGTAAGAGGCTGTGCATTTCTACTTCCGAGAGTGGCGTCGAAGTCGAAGTTCAAGTAACCCGCAGCGTGAGCGAGGGCAGACGCTGGGTGGCCCGGCTTGTTTCAAGCCTTGAACTTACCCACATTTTTACAAGGTTTGCCAGTGTCGGTTCGCGGTGGCGGTTGTGTCTGACTTGTTTGGTGGCTTGGGGTTGCGTGTGT
>JAYUFF010000892.1:0-3843 GCA_043738825.1 Schlesneria sp. | reverse complement strand
CGATCAGCGGACGCAGTTCGAGCGCATCCTGTTTCACCGACTGGCGGAGATTCGCATCGCCGAGGGAGACCTCGAACCGTGGTACGAGTACATGCTGGAGACCGATCCGACGGGACTCGACGAACTCCTGGAGCAGGTGGCGGACAACCTCAATCTCGATCGCAACACGGCGATCGCGTTCAAGCATCTGGCGTTTGGTCGGCATCGCCGCGACCTGCGCGCGTGGCTGGGAGGCGACTCGCTGCCCGAGGAGGCACTCGCGCGGCTCGGCCTGTCGCAGGACGAGGGGACCGACGAGGAACGCGAACACGAGGCGCGGCGCGTCACGCTGATGTTGTGCCGTCTGGCGGGAGACGGCCTGCCGATCGTGCTCAGTCTCGATCAGATCGAGGCCCTGCAATCGACGGCCGGTGATCGCGACGGGCTGTTCGCGTTCGGCCAGCTTGCCAGCACGCTGCACGATGAAACGTCGAACGTTCTCGTCGTGTCGTGCGTGCAGTCGGCGTTCGCCACGGAACTGAAGGACAAGTCGCTGGGAGCCGACTACGACCGCATCACGTCGCTCGGCGCGCGGTCGCTCGCCACGCTGACGCGGCGTGAGGCGGAGCGGTTGATCGCCGCGCGGCTGACGCTGGTCGATGGCTCGCAACTGAAGGGCTCGCACCCCGAGGGGACGGCCCACGATCCGCTCTGGCCACTCGATGCCGCCGAGATCGAGCGGTTGCTGGCGACGGGTTCGCTCACTCCGCGCAAGCTGCTGGCGACCTGTGCCGAGCGGTTTGAAGCGAAGTCCGCGCGAGTCGCCGCGTCCCTCGTTGCTCCGATGAAGATCGTCGTTTCCACAGAGGCGAATCCGCAGATCGGGGCCTCGTCCGCTGGCTCGAACTCGACGGCATCGACGGTGCCGGTCGGGACGATCCCCGAATTCCTCAATGACGAGTGGAGTGTGCGCGTCGAACAAGCGCTGGCCGAGTCGCGACCCGAGCGGACGGAAGAAGCGTTGCGCCACGGGCTGCCGCTCGTGATGAAGCTGGTCTCGCCCGCCTCAAAGCTCGTCAGCGAGGAGCAGCTCGCCGATGTGGCCCTCGTGTTTGAAGGGCCGCACGGCAAGACGGGCGTCGCGATCTGCACGCAGCCAAACATGACCAGCCTCGCCGCGCAGTTGAAGCGGTTGAAGAGCCAGTTCGCGTCGCGGCGGCTCGCGCGGCTGATCGTCGTCCGAGACGGTCGCGTCCCGCTGAGCAAGGGTGCGAAGGTCGCGCGACAGTCACTCGACGAACTCGAACGGCAAGGGGCGATCCTCGCGCATCCTTCGCCCGCCGTGTTGGCGGCACTTGATGCGTTGAGAGCCTTGCTGTCGGATGCCCAAGCAGGTGACTTGGCTCACGCCGGTGAAGGGGTCGCGCCACGCACGGTCGAAGAGTGGCTGATGTCACACTTGCCGGATGACCTGCGCGAGTTCGTCGAACAACTGTCCGGCGAGCCTTCGCCCACCGGGCCACCGCATGCAAACGACGGGCTCGATTTGGAGGAACTCGCCGCGCTGTTGGCCGAGCGTCCCGTGCTGCCGCTCGACGAAGCGGCCGAGTTATTGAAGCGTTCCGCCGCCACGGTGGCCGCGACGGCGCAACGACATCCCGACCGCTTTGGCCTGTTGACCGGTTCGCCGTTGTTACTGTTTCGCGTGACGGAAGAGACAAGCAGATGATTTCATTGTCGCACGTGCTGCCAGCTTGTGCGGCTCTGGGAGCAGAGACACCCCACCGGAGACCGCCTCCATGTCCGTGAGCATCACCGTGAGCGAAGTTCGCGACGCGATTTATCGCGCGGCCGGAGGAGCATCGGCCGTCGGAGGCGGTGCGGTCTCGACGGCCCTGCTCGGCCGGTGGTTTCACGAATCGTTGTCGCAGCTCGTGGCAGTCAATTCGACGAGCAACGCCGCCTCCGCGCTGGCCGATGTCGAGCCAGACCTGTCCACTTGGAAACGGGCACTCATCGAACACGTCTATTCGACCAGCGTCGGGCCGCGACTGACTCGGCATCAGGCGGCCTTGCACGATGTCGCGCCGCAGGTGCTCTCGTTCTGGCAGGCCCTGCAGGCCGCATGTGACTGGTTGGCCGAGTTGAGCTGGAACGTGGAGCCTGCGCCGGCAGCGCGTCGTGCCGGGAAGGCCGCTCCGTGGCAAACGCTCTCGACCTGGCTGGCCACCGAGGAACCTCTGACGTGCGAACTGCGCGAGCCAGGTTGGTCCGACAGTGTGCGGCTCGTCGGAGTCGCCGATGCGGTGCTGCGTCCGGCCGGAACGAGTCACTGGTGCGCAATCGAATTCAAACTCGGACAGACTTCGCCCGCCGCCGATCTTGGACAGGCGTGCCTCTATCATTTGATGCTGACCTGTCCAGCAGCGACCGGTGCGTCGAACGGGATTGTGGAAGCTCGCGAATCGGACGCGGGGACACTCGCCCTGATCAGCTTCCGCCCCGAGCGGCACGAACAACTCTTCTCCGCCGATCAACTCGCCGCCGCACGACAGAAGTTGATCGAACTGATTGGGCATCTGGCGGGAGTGGCCCCGGCAAACGGAACCGTGCCGTCCGATCTGCTGCTTCTCAAACAGAGTCCGTCGGCCGAGCATCGGGAACTGGGCGGACGCCTGATCGAGACTTTTCGCGAGTACGGCGTGGTGGTGTCGTTGGACGGCGACCCGATCATCGGACCAACATTCCTGCGGTTCCCGTTGACGCTGGGACGGGCCACGAAAGTGGCGGCAGTCGAGAATCGAGCGGCCGAGTTGCAGGTGCGGCTCGGCTTGGCAGCGGCTCCGTTCATCCAGCTCGATGGCGGGCATCTGGTCGTCGATGTGCAGCGGCCTGATCGACAGATGGTTTCGTTCGATCAGGTCCGTTCGCAACTGCCGGCCCTCGATCCGAGACTCGGTTGCTCGCGCGTGCCGCTCGGCGTGGACTTGGAGGGACGACTGCAATTCGCCGATTTCGCGAAGACCGAGCACGCGCATCTGCTCGTCGCGGGCACGACCGGCAGCGGCAAGAGCGAATGGCTGCGATTGGCCGTGGCCGGACTGATGCTGACCAACACGCCCGCCACGCTGCGGCTGCTCATCATCGACCCGAAGCGCAATGCGTTTCATGCGCTCCGTGAGTCGCCCTACTTGTGGAAGCCGATTGTCTTTCCCGACGAGCAATCGGCCAGTGACGTGCTGCGCGAGTTGGCCGATGAGATGGACCGCCGCTATCGAATGCTCGACGGGGCCGATTCGCTGGCGGAACTGGCGGACCGCTCCGACGCCGCGCTGCCGCGCATCGTCTGCGTGTGTGACGAGTACTACGACCTCATCAACCGCAGCCGCGCCGAACGGGTGCTGATCGAAGCCCAGGTCTGCCGTCTGGGAGCCAAGGCGCGGGCGGCCGGCATTCACCTGATCCTGGCCACACAGCAGCCGAGCCGTCAGACGATCAAGGGTCCGCTCGACTCGAACATCCCCGCGCGCATCGGCCTCAAAATGCAGAAGCCGCTCGAATCGCAGATGCTGCTCAGTGAAAGCGGAGCCGAACGGCTGCTCGGATACGGCGACCTGCTGTTCCGCGACCTCGGCCCGCCCCGGCGATTGCAGGCCCCGCTGCTGTCGGAAGAAAATCGCGACGCCATCTTCGGCCGACGTTGACGCCGTGCAGGGACACCTTTTTGGGAGTGACACTTTTTTTGGAGTGCGGTGGATCGGCACCGCCTTGGCATTTTGGAATGGTGCCACCCGCAGGCAGCCGTAGCGGGAAAGAAAGATTCCAGCGAGACTTTGCCTCAGACCAAAGTCGCCATCATCGCTC
>JAYUFF010000891.1:0-3849 GCA_043738825.1 Schlesneria sp. | reverse complement strand
GTGTCACGATTCGTGCTGGGCGGCTTCTCGCAGGGATCGATGTTGGCGACGGATGTCACGCTCCATTTGGACGAGAACCCGGCCGGACTGATTGTCCTGTCGGGCACGCTGCTGAACGAAGCCGACTGGCGCGCGTTGGCTCCGCGCCGGGCGGGCCTGTCTGTGATACAAAGCCACGGCAAGGACGACCCCATTCTGCCCTACGTCTGCGCCGAATTACTGCGCGACATGCTGTGCGAGGTCGGAGCCAAAGTCGAATTCGTCTCCTTTCGTGGTGGCCACGGCATCCCGATGGAGGTCTTCGACAAAGTCGCCTCGGCGCTCGAGCGACTCTGTCAGACGATGACACAAACGGGTGAAGTCAAAGACTGACCACAAATTTCACAGATGAGACGGATGGAGCGAGAGGAGAGGTTCTGGCCTTGCTCTGATCCGTGAAGTCTGTGCCATCGGCGTCATCCGTGGCTCCGCCGTTTCCTCTTGGTTGCGGTCGGACAATTCGATCCGAAGAATCGTCCGCCGCGCGCTCACGTTTTCCGGGCGTCCCGCGTATCATGCCCGCCCCGCCGCGAGCCGGTTCGCGGATTGAAACCTGTTCCTTTGTCCGCACTTCACACGGAATCTCGGTGAGCGACTCAGTCTCTTCCACGATTAGTCCTGCCCTGTCGAGGGCCTTGCTGACCGAACCGTGGTCGCCATCCGTTCGCTGGCACGGCGCGAGTTTGATCGCCGGGCTGTTCGTTCTCATCACGGGTGCCGCCTCGTTCGCGCAGGACGCTCGGCCCGAACCGGCCAACTCCAAGCAGGTCGATGTCAGCCAACAAGTCCATGTCGGCTGGAACGGAGCCTACTTTGTGGGCCGTTGGACGCCGGTCGTGATCGACGTGGATGTGGAAACGGGAAGCCGATACCAACTGTTTGTGACGGCCCCCGATCCCGACAGTCATCGCGTGACCTATTCGTCGTACTCGGACGGCATGCTCGCGCCGGGCAAGCATCGGTTGCGAGGCTTCTGCAAACTCGGACAGTTTGATTTCGCACGGTCGCGCTCACGACCGGTCGATCCCAACATTGAAGTGCGCGTCGATGCCGACAGTTCCTCCGGCACGATGTTGCGCTGGAAGTCGGCTGCGACCGGCCCGACACAACTTCCGCCGCCGCTCACACCGGGGACTCGACTCGTCGTCACGGTTGGCGAACTACCTGGCTTCGCGAGCGTCGCGATGGCGGCTGACAAGTCCGTGTCGAAGGAGGCACAAGAGGCCGCCGCCGACGCCGTGCATGTGGTCGCGGTGTCCGTTGAGCAACTGCCCGTCGAGGCACTCGCCTACGATGGTGTCGCGCTGCTGGTGTTGGCGGGACCGGCGAAGCTCACCGCAGAACAGTCGGTCGCACTGCGCGACTGGATCGCGCGCGGTGGCCGTGTCGTGCTCGCTCTGCCCGCAAAAACGGAGAGCAGGTTGGAGGTGCTCGAACCGCTCGCCAACTGGCTGCCGGTATCCGTCACCAATGAACTGATCGTGGTGCGCGAGTTCTCGTCGCTCGAAGCCTATGCCGGTCGCAATGTGCGAGTCCCCTTCGCCGGCCGGCTGTCCATTCCGAAAGTCGGCAGCGAGCACGGTGCGATCCTCGCCGGCAGCCGCGACGACGCGCTGCTCGTTCGCGCGCCGTATGGATTTGGTTCAGTCACCGTGTTGGCGCTCGACCTCACGCAACCGCCGCTCAGTCAGTGGGCGGGAGTGACCGCGTTGGGCCGTCGCTTGCTCGGCGATGTCACCACGTCGGAAGATCTGGGCGACGCGCGGACATCGAAGCGGGCGCAACTCAGTTCGACGGGCGTGACCGATCTGGCGACTCAGCTCCACGGCATTCAAGACTCCTTCGATGGCGTGACGCGCGTCTCCCCGTGGTTCGTGATGGGACTGCTCGGACTGCTGTTGATCGTGATCGGGCCGCTCGACTATCTGCTGGTGCATCGCCTGCTGCGGCGACCGCGTGCAACATGGATCACGTTTCCACTGTGGGTCGCATTGGCCGTGATCCTCGCCGCGCAGGGGGCGACGCTGTGGAACGGAACGGCATTGCGAGTGAACCAGTTTCACCTCATCAACGTCGATGCCAGCACCGGCACGCTCCGTTCGCGATTGTGGACCAATCTGTACAGCCCCACGACGACAACGGCTTCCTCGCTCAACGCCACTTCTCTCGTGACCGCCACGTCCGAGGAGGCCCTCGCGCGGCACCGTCATACGAGTTGGTCGGGCATCCCCGAATCAACCTTCGGTGGAATGTACCGTGGGACGGGGATCGAGGTCGGGCGGAGCGGCTACTCGCAAACGCACGACAATCTGCTGTCCAACGTGCCGCTCGTCCAATGGTCATCGAAGTCGTTCGTGTCCGAGGGAACCGGTTCGGCCAACAGCCTGATCGAGAGTGAACTGACTGCCATCGGTTCCGGTCGCCTCACCGGCACGCTGACGCATCGCTTGCCGGGCACGCTCGAAGATTGGTTCCTCGTCTACGGCAATCGCGTCTACCGCCACTGTAAGACGCGCGACGACGTCAAGACGCTGCCGCTGGCCTCCGGTCGCCTGTGGCGAGTCGAACAACCGAACGTCTTCCAGCGCGAACTGCGCCCCTTTCTGACGGGCCAGATCACGGTGGCCACTCGCAAGGACGGCTCCGTGTATCAGGATGTCTCGCACCGTCAAACCATCTACGATCCGCTGTCGCTCGACGCCCACAGCCTCGCCCGGATGCTGACGTTTCACGACGAAGCAGGCGGCACGAAATACACGGGCCTGACGAACAGATTGCTGGAAGAGGAAGACCTGTCGCATCTGCTCAAGCTGGGCCGAGCGATCCTGTTCGGACATCTGAATGGCTCGGCGAGTCTTTTGTCGATCACCAACGGCTTGTCGAGGGCTGAGTCTGTGAAACCCAACCGCGAAACAACTTTCGTGCGCCTGGTGTTCCCCGTGACAAAGATCGGCGACGAACCCCGACAATTGGAAAGCCTCGATCCGGACAAGCAACCCAAGTAGGCCGCAGATGACGAGCCATGAATGTTCCGTCAGGATTCAGCTCGCGACAAACGAGTCGTCCCGAATTTCTGTCGTCGGTATCGAACGACCACCCACTAATCTCCCCCCTGTCTTGGTCTCTCACTCTCCCTCTGAATTCGCAGCACGAACCATGATCGAAACCCGACAACTGACGAAACGCTACGGCCACCTGATCGCCGTCAACGAGATCAATCTCTCGCTGAAGGAAGGGGACGTGTTCGGCTTCATCGGGCCGAACGGTTCGGGCAAGACGACCACGATGCGCATGATCGCCACGCTGCTCAGCCCCGACTACGGCGAGGCCTACGTCTGCGGACAGTCGATCTACACCAACCCGCGCGACATCCGTCGGCTCGTCGGCTACATGCCCGACTTCTTCGGCGTCTACGACGACATGACCGTGATCGAGTACCTCGAATTCTTCGCGGCGGCTTACCGCATCAACGGCCCCGGACGGCGGAAGGTCTGCGAAGAGAAGCTCGAACTCGTGGACATGGCCTTCAAACGCGACGCGATGGTGAATCAGTTGTCGCGCGGCCAGACCCAGCGCATCGGCTTGGCGAGGACTCTGCTGCACGAGCCTCAAGTCCTGCTGCTCGATGAACCGGCAAGCGGCCTCGACCCGCGAGCACGCATCGAAATCCGAAACCTGCTGAAGAAGCTCGGTGAGCTGAAGAAGACGGTCATCGTGTCGAGTCACATCCTGCCGGAGTTGGCCGATGTTTGTACTCGCGTCGGCATGATCGAGAAGGGAAACTTGATCATTGACGGCTACGTGGACGAA
>JAYUFF010000890.1:0-3855 GCA_043738825.1 Schlesneria sp. | reverse complement strand
AACGCTAATCTTCACTGATCGACACTCATCAGAATTAGCGAAGATCAGCGCCAATCAGTGTTCCAAATTCTTCGCGCCCGGCGAAGAAACGAAACGTTGGTAGTACGGAAACACACGGCAGGAAGCGGAGGAGCGTCAACAAGTCATGACTCAGGCCGTTCGGGGGCACGACACGATCCAGCCGCGCGAACTCTTTTCATCTCTTCCCTTCCGTGAACTTCCGTGGTGACATCTCTTCGTGATGGAGCACGCTATGCAACTCATCCGACAACGAGCCTACGCGCGAGCCGGCCTCGTGGGCAATCCGTCCGACGGCTACAACGGCCGGACCATCTCGTTCATCATTCGGAACCTGTGGGCCGAGGTGGCGCTCTACGAATGGGACGAGATCGAAATTCTGTGGAGCATGGAAGACCAAAGCCGCTTCCGCTCGGTCCATGATCTGGTGACCGATGTGCGCCTGCACGGCTATTACGGTGGCGTCCGGCTGGTCAAGGCGACGATCAAGCGCTTCGTCGAGTATTGCGACCAGCAGGGCCTGAAACTGCATGACCGCAACTTTTCGATCCGCTATTCCAGCAACATCCCGCGCAACGTGGGCCTGGCCGGATCGAGTGCCATCATCGTGGCGACGCTCCGCGCCCTGATGGACTTCTATGAGGTCACGATCCCGCTCGACGTGCAGCCGTCACTGGCGCTCAGCGTCGAAACGGGAGAACTCGGCATCACCGGCGGCCTGCAAGACCGAGTCATCCAATGCTACGAGGGCCTCGTCTCGATGGACTTCTCGAAAGAGAAGATGTCCGAGCAGCACGGCTACAAATGCGGCGTGTACGAGCGGCTCGATCCGTCCCTCCTGCCGCCGGTCTACGTGGCGTACTGCGCCGAGTTTGGTGAGCCGACCGAAATCTTCCACAACAACCTGCGAGCCCGCTTCGACCGGGGAGACGCCGACGTTGTGAATTCGATGCAAACGTTCGCCGGTCTCGCAACGCAGGCCCGCGAGGCAATCTTGGCTCGCGACGCCAAACTGCTGGCGAAGTTGATGGACACGAATTTCGACACGCGCCGTTCGATCTGCCAGTTGCACTCGGGACACATCGACATGATCGAACGCGCCCGCCGCGTGGGAGCATCCGCCAAATTCGCCGGCTCGGGCGGTGCGATCGTCGGCACCTACACCGACGAGGCGATGTTCACGGCCTTGCAGCGAGTCCTCGCCCCCATCCAATGCGTGGTCTTCAAGCCGATCATCGAACCGACGTGACGTGACGTGCCGCGTGCTTGCTCTTCCTCCCCTCGCCCCTTCGGGGAGAGGGGCCGGGGGTGAGGGGCGATAACGCAAAGGCGCGAAGCGCAAGAGGCGACTCAGTCCACCGCCTCCATCTGCACCTCTGCCTCCATCAACACCCCTGAAAACTCGCCCACATTCCCGTGCTTCAAGAGCAGTACAAAGCTGTAAACCACCACGCCCACCACAACCAGCGTCGCCCAATTCAACAGCCACTTCGCGGTGCGCGGCCGGCGTCTCACCACGATCTGCGCGATGACACAGACCAGCGCGACCATCCCGAACTTGAAATAGACCATTCCCTTGAGGCCATAGTCCGCAAAAAACCGGCCCGCCACCGGATTCGATTCAATGAAGTGCATCCCTTCCTGACGGAGCAGGATGTAGGTCATGAACAGGTCCAGCGCACTCACCAGCACGAAACGCAGCGTCTCCTGCTGAAGAGCCGCCGCGCTGAACAGCGTCTGCCACCTGAACGGCTTCGACGAAGGATTCGATTCGGCCACGATTCACCTCACAACGGAAACTCAACGGCTGGGTCTGGCCAACGCTCCACGTCAGCCGAGTTACACAAACTCATCCGGCGATCAAGCCCCGCAGCGTCTTGAGGTATCCCGGCAACGCCGTCAGCGGTTCCTCCTTGGCTTCGTATTCGAGGACCAGGAAGCCGCGATAGTTGGCGTCCTTGAGAATCTTCACGACGCGCGGCAGATCGGTCAGCTCGGACTTGCCGTTGGGAGCCACCTCGACCTTGATCTGAGCGTTGATTGCATACGGTGCGATTTTGGCGAGGTCTCGGTAGGGATCGTCCGTCCGAAAATTGCCGCCGTCGAAATTGACGCCGAACCACGGCGAAGGCTTCACGCCGGCGATGATCTTCAACATCTGCTCGGGTGTCGCCGTGATGCCGCCATGATTTTCGAGGGCCAGACAGACTCCCTTCTTCGCCGCGTACTCCAGCGACTGGTTGATGCCGTCGATGCACCGCTCGATGGCCGCCTCTTCCGTGTCCCCCTTGGGAACCTGGCCCGCGAAGATGCGAATGACCGGCGCGCCGAGAGTCGCCGAGTGATCGATCCAGTCGCGGCACATCTTCAACTGTGCCTGCCGAGCCTCACCCTCGGGCAGGCAGAAGTCGTTTCCGATTGCCGTCCCCGAGATGTCCAAGCCCAGCCGGAACGTCCGCTCCTTGAGACTCATCAGGTACTCGTTCGTGATCTCTTTGGGGAAGTAGTACGCGGTCAGCTCGCAACCGTCGAGATCCTGCTCGGCACAGAAGTCGATGAACTTTTCGAGCGTGAACTTCGCGTCAGCCAGTTGGTCCGGCGTCCAGTTTCGCGGCAGCACGCGACTGAACGAGTACGCGGCGAGACTGAGCTTCATGTGCGGCTTGCCATTCCGTTGCAATGGCTCGGCCGCTCGCGCGGGCAACGCACTCAAACCGGCCAGCAGTGACGCCGCACCAATGGCACCCGCCCTGAGCACCTCGCGCCGAGAAATCTGTCCGTTCAACGCCGCCGCGTTCGCAAACTCGTGGCCGACGCAGCTTGCGTCGGCGCAGCGACTTGCCTGATTATGAAAGCGGACGCTGGCAGCGTCCGCCACGAACTTGGAACTACTGCTATTCGGCAAATTGTGAAGCATGGATGCCGTCCCTATGATGAGCCGCGAAACGAGACCAATCGAATGTGGCGAGTATTCTGCCCACTCGTCCGAACATGCGAAAGCGAAGACGATCTCACCACGGATTTCATGGAGGGCACGGATAAAACAGTATGAGGTTCAGCTCACACAACAAGCCCGACGCGCAAGCGAGGGCTTCGCGTTGATCGGACGGTCAGCCCTCGCTTGCGCGTCGGGCTTGTTGTCGAGTTTGAATCGATGGCTTGCTGTTTTATCTGTGTCCTCTGTGAAATCTGTGGTCAATCCTCTGCCGATCCCCGGAGACTTCAATGCCCGCGACGCTGGACGTGCGACAACTGACAAAGGACTACACGACGACAGACGGCGCGTTGTCGATCCTGCGGGGCCTCGACCTGACGATGCAGCGCGGCGAGGCCCTCGCCATCACGGGACCGTCCGGGTCGGGCAAGAGCACGCTGCTCTACATTCTCGGTGCGCTGGACACACCCACGGCCGGAACCATTGCCCTCGAAGGGCAAGACCCGTTCAAGCTGAACGAGGCGCAGCAGGCTCAGTTTCGCAACCGGCAGATCGGCTTCATCTTTCAGGACCATCACCTGCTGCCGCAATGCTCTGTGCTGGAGAACGTTCTCATCCCGACGCTTCCCGGCGCGGGAGCCAACGCCGAGACCGAGGCCCGCGCCCGCGAACTGCTCGCGCGAGTCGGCCTCGCCGAGCGGATCGCGCATCGTCCGGCTCAGCTTTCGGGGGGCGAACGCCAGCGGGTCGCGGTCTGTCGCGCGCTCATCAATCGCCCCGCGCTGCTGCTCGCCGATGAGCCGACCGGAAACCTGGATCGCTCCACCGCCGAAGCCGTCGGTTCGCTTCTGCTCGATCTGAACCGCGAACAGAACACGCTGCTGATCTGCGTGACGCACAGC
>JAYUFF010000889.1:0-3863 GCA_043738825.1 Schlesneria sp. | reverse complement strand
CGTGGGCAACGCCCCGCGCGTCGATGGCGTGTCCCGCGTCGAACGCGCGGGGCGTTGCCCACGCGGTTAAACGAGACCAACCCTGCAATCTCAAGTTGGCCAGCCTCAAGAATGGCAATTCCCGAAGGAGACTCTCGAATGAAGCTCGCCCCGTGTCTGCTGGCCGTATTGCTTGGGATCGTGGTCCACGCCTCAACGCTCTTCTCCGCCGAGCCGTTTCGCGCCGGAGCCGCCACGAGCGTCATCACGCCTGAGATTGGGCGCGACATTATCGGCGGGTTCGTGCCGTCGCCTTGACGACTGCAACGCAACGCAAGAAGCCCGGCATGAATACCATGCCGGGCTTCCCTCGATTCATTCTGTCTACTCAGCGCTCATCGCGCGAACGACATCCTACCTCAAACCCATCTTCATCGCGGACAAACCGTCCGTGGCGGTTACTTGATGAAGAGCATTTCTTGGTAGGTGGGGAGTGGCCAGTGATCGTCGGCGACGATGCCTTCGAGTTCATCAACAACGGCTCGCACGGCTTCCATCGCGGGCTTGACTTGCTTGGCGCAGCGTTCGGCCGCCTGCTGCGGGTTCGAGACGCCGTGCCCGCCGTGTCCACCTTCCTCAATCAGATGCTCCAAGCCGGCGATGCTCTGGTTGAGCGACTTGATCAGGCTGCTGAGTTTCGTCAGTAGCGACGCATCGAATTCAACACCCGCGTTCTTGCAATTGGCGGCAGCGGCAGCGAGTTCGCTCTGGTAACGAACGGCGGCCGGGTAGATCGTCGTTTTGGCGATCTCGTGAGTTAGCTTCGCTTCGACGTTGAGCGTCAGCACGTACTGCTCGAAGTAGATTTCCTTGCGGCTTTCGAGTTCGCGTGGAGTCAGCACCTTGTACTTGTCCATCATTGACGAGACGGCCGGATCGGTGAGGTCCGGCAGAGAGTCGATCGTCTGCTTCTTGTTCGGCAGACCGCGTTTCGCCGCTTCGGCATGCCACTCTTCCGTGTAGCCGTCACCGTTGAAGATCACCGCGCCGTGCTCGTTGATAATCGTCTTGAGCAGTGTTTGAACGGCTGCGCCAAACTTGGCCGCATCGCCACCCGCAGCCTTATCCAGTTCAGTGGCACAGTAGTCGAGCGACTCGGCCATGATCGTGTTCAGCGCGACGAGCGGTCCCGCCATCGACTGGCTCGAACCGACCGCCCGGAACTCAAACTTGTTGCCGGTGAAGGCGAACGGGCTGGTGCGGTTGCGATCTCCCGCGTCCTTCGGCAACGGCGGCAGCGTATCGACACCCACGGTCATCATGCCCTGCTGGATGCTGGTCGTCGCCGAACCGCTCTTCTTGATCTGATCGAAGACGTTGGTCAGTTGTTCGCCGAGGAAGATCGAGATGATCGCGGGAGGTGCTTCGTTGGCACCGAGTCGGTGATCGTTGCCCGCGTGGGCGACGACGGCTCGCAGCAGCGTGGCGTGCTTGTGGACGGCACGGATGACGGCGGCGCAGAACACCAGGAACTGCATGTTCTCGTGCGGGGTCTTGCCCGGTTCGAGCAGGTTTCCCTGCGTGGCACTGCCGAGCGACCAGTTGCAGTGCTTGCCCGACCCGTTGACGCCGGCGAACGGCTTCTCGTGCAGCAGACATTCCAGCCCGTGCTTCTGAGCCACCTTCTTCAAGATCAACATCGTGAGTTGCTGGTGGTCGGCAGCGACGTTGGCATTCTCGTAGATCGGAGCGATCTCGTACTGACTCGGAGCCACCTCGTTGTGGCGGGTCTTGACCGGGATACCGAGTTTGAACATCTCGCGCTCGGCGTCGAGCATGCAGGCCAGTACGCGATCCGGGATCGCACCGAAGTACTGGTCGCAGAACTCTTGACCCTTGGGGGGAGCCGCGCCAAACAGCGTGCGTCCGGCGTTGATGAGATCAGGCCGGGCGAAGAAGAAGTTGCGGTCGATCAGGAAATACTCTTGCTCGGGGCCGCACGTCGAAACCACCAGCGCGGAGTTCTTGTGGCCGAACAGCTTCAAGATTCGTTGAGCCTGCGTATTGACGGCCTTCATCGAACGCAGCAACGGCGTCTTCTTGTCGAGGACTTCGCCAGTCCACGAGAAGAACGCCGTCGGAATGCACAGCGTCGTTCCGTTGGCGTTCTCCAAAATATACGCGGGGCTGGTGACATCCCACGCGGTGTAACCGCGAGCTTCAAATGTTGAGCGAATGCCGCCTGACGGGAAGCTCGATGCATCCGGCTCTCCCTGAATCAGAACGGTCCCGCTGAACTCGGCCACCGCACCGCCGACGCCGTCCGGGTTGAGAAAGCTGTCGTGCTTTTCGGCCGTCAAACCGGTGAGCGGATGGAACACGTGAGCGTAGTGCGTGGCTCCCTTCTCAATCGACCAATCCTTCATGGCGGCGGCCACGGTGTCGGCCACCGAGGGGTCAAGAGGTTCGGCCAACTCGATGGTCCTCAACACCGACTTAAAGACGCTCTTGGGGAGTCGGTCCTTCATCACCTTGATGCTGAACACGTTCGAGCCGAACAACTCGCCCGCCGAAGTGTCGTTGAAATTCAATGGTGCCGGAGCTGACTCGTAATTCGTAACCGCTTTGATTGCATTGTTGCGCGATGCACTGCCACTCATGAGATGTTGCCTTCTAAAAACAGGGGTTGAGCGCGGAAAAGCCTCTGCCGCTCGCCTACGACGAGCAACCATTATGCCGGGCCATCACCAGACGCTGACCGGGAAGGAAGGGCGGAACTCTAACACGCTTTCGCCAAAACGTCACGGCAGCGGCGAGTGGTTCCGGCGTGACTTTTGGGCACCGTTGCCCGGTTCCTTGGCGGAGGCTGTCGGTTCTGGTCGGCGAACATTTTCCATCGATCGAACGAACTCTCGGGCAAAGACCGACTCGCCGCCGATCAAACTACCAGTCCAACCGAACCTGATGGTAAGGGTTGAACTGATGAATGGAGACGAAGATCGGGGGTTTGCTTGACGGTGCGGGCTGCGGTGTTAGAATCGCCGCCCGTTCAGTCCTGTTTGCGTCGGACCTTGAGTTCGGCGGCAGACGATTGAAACAACGAGGGGTCGTAGCTCAATTGGTTAGAGTACCGGACTGTCGATCCGGTGGTTGCGGGTTCGAGTCCCGTCGACCTCGTTCGAGCGATGCACACAAACGGTCACCAATTCAACAGAGTTGGTGGCCGTTTTGTTTTGGTGAGCGGATCAGCGTCGAACGACATTGACGGTTCGGCCGTATCACAAGAGTGGACTCTCCGTGCCTGCCAACTCAGGGCAATCGCCTGTTTCAATTGAGGGCGGGCCGCCGCTGGCTCGTCCCTCAGCGCGACTTCGGAAGGAACTGCATGACCACGTCTCTCGACTCTCTCCTCGATTCCGCAGACTCCACGTTGTGGGAGGTCGTTTCCAAAGGGGACGGGCCGCCGGGGGAGTTGCCTTTGACGGAGGAGATGCTGCTCAATGCGCCGTCTGGCGATTTGTTTGGGCTGACGCAGAATGCCGGGATGGGGTGGAAGCCTTCGCAACTGCTGCGGAAACAGTTTCTGATCCTCAGCACGCAGGGAGGGATTCGGGGTGAGGACGGCAAGCCGATTGCGCTCGGGTATCACACCGGGCACTACGAGGTCGGGCTGCTGATGCGGGCGGCGGCCGAGGAATTGGATCGGCTGGAGGCGTTGCCGTTTGCCGGGTACGTCAGCGATCCATGCGACGGGCGGACTCAGGGGACGGTCGGGATGATGGACAGCCTGGCCTTTCGCAACGATGCGGCGGTCGTGCTGAAGCGGCTGATTCGGTCGTTGCCGACGCGGCGCGGAGTCATCGGCGTGGCGACGTGCGACAAGG
>JAYUFF010000888.1:0-3868 GCA_043738825.1 Schlesneria sp. | reverse complement strand
CGCCTTTGTGCTCACGCGATCCCGCGCGCGAAGATCGTGGTCTCGGAACGTTGCATCGACAGTTGGAAGTCGGGCTGGCAACTGTGGCTCGACCGGCGTTTGATCGCACGCACGGATCTGTTGGTCGGCAACTCGCCCTGTGTCGTCGAGTTCTATCGCGAACTGGGCGTACCGTCGGAGAAGTTGGTGTGCATTCCGAATGGGATCGATTGCGGATTGCGGATTGCGGATTGCGGAATGAAGAACGACGAGTCCCGCGTTGAATCGCTTTCGCCGACCGAACCGTCCGTTTTCAATCCGCAATCTGCAATCCGCAATCCGCAATCCTCGCGGCTTCTCGCCGAACTCGACCTTCCTCCAGACACCTTCGTCGCAGGATTCATCGGTCGGCTCGCGAAGCAGAAGCGAGTGGAAGACCTGATCTGGGCGGTCGAGACGCTACGGCAGATTCGTCCGCGTCTGCATCTCGTCGTCATCGGTGACGGTCCGGAACGCGAGCGGCTCGAACAGTTCACGCGCGACGTGCATTGCACCGAGCACGTCCGGTTTCTCGGCCATCGTGATGATGCTGCACGATTCCTGCCCGCGCTGGATGTCGTCTGTCTGGCGAGCAGTTTCGAGGGAATGTCGAACAGCGTCATGGAGGCGATGGCCGCCGGATTGCCGGTCCTCGCCAGCGACATCCCGCCGAATCGCGAACTGGTCGTGCCGGGTGAGACGGGGTTCCTGTTCAAGCTCGCGGATTCGGTCGGCATCATGCAGTTCCTGCGTCGCCTGATTGATGAGCCGGGTTTGGCCGAGCGACTCGGCCGCGCCGGCCGCGAGCGAATTCAACAACACTTTAGTGTTCAACAGATGGTCACAAGCTATGTCGAGTTGTATCGTAACTTGATCGGAAGGTAGGAAAACCTGTGGACCCAACTCGCAAGGAGCCGCCATTCCGGCCGTTGTCCGCCGGTTCCGAAGATCCACTGGTGGATGGCGATTCTCCTTCAACTTCCGACCGTGAGGCTGGTCGCCGAACCGCGAAGCCCGGCGAGCGAAAGGCGGAGTTTTATCGAAGACTGGCCGCGGCTCCACCATTTCTTTCGGTCGATGTGGCATTGCAACAGCTTGGGCTGATCCTCGAACAGGTCGAAGACGAATTTTCCGGAATTCTCAAACGAACTCCACCACCCGGAATCAGGGATCGAGACGGAAGGATGTATCCCCCACTGGACGATTATCTCCAACGACACGATGATGGGAGTCTGACGGCTTTCACCCGAGGGCATCGAATCGAAATTGATGCGACTGGTCGTGTGGAAATCTTTGATCGGCGAACCGCATTGAGGGAGTTTCCCAATGAATGACACGCCCAACATCGACGGACTGCGGAGTTTTTCTGATGCACTGCGTCATGAGTTGCCGTCCGCTCGCATCAATTTCTTGGCCTTTCCCTCGGGAGCGGTCATGGTGGATGTCGTAATCGGCGATCGACTGTTCGTCCTCGAAAGCCGCGCGAACGGAGAATGCGGCGTTAGCGAGGTCCGAAAGCACGAAGGTTTCGTCCCAGGCCATCGTTTTACTTCATTTGACTGGCCTCCTGCGGCGGCACGTCTGAGGGAACTTGTTGAGGCAGCGGATCGACAAGCAAATTTGACTGCCACAGTGTGACCCTTCAAACGCCATTAGAACGTAACAGCGCATGTGCGGCATTGCCGGAGGGTGTTGGACGGGTCAGGGCGAACCGCTTTCCGAGGCGGTTCTGCGCCGGATGACCGACGCGATCCGGCATCGCGGGCCGGATGACGAGGGCCAGTATCACTCATCGACGGTGGGTGTCGGCTCGATGAGCGGAGACCGTTCGGGCGGCGCGGCACTCGGGCATCGACGGCTCTCCATCATCGACTTGTCTGGCGGGCGTCAGCCGCTGTCGAACGAGGACGGCTCGATCTGGATCGCGTTCAACGGTGAGGTCTACAACTACCGCGAACTCCATCCGCGCCTGAAGGGACTCGGTCACCGCTTTCGCACGGCGAGCGACACCGAGTGCATCGTTCACGCCTACGAACAGTGGGGCCATGACTGTCTTCAGCACCTGCGCGGCATGTTCGCCTTCGCGATCTGGGACGACCGCCGCCGCAAACTGTTCCTCGCGCGAGACCGCATGGGTCAGAAGCCGCTCGTGTATCGAGTCGCCGACGGCCGCCTGACGTTTGCCAGCGAACTGAAGTCGCTGCTCCAAGTCCCCGGCGCGCCGCGCGACATCGATCCACAATCTGTCGCTGACTTTGTGACGCTTCAATACGTGCCGCATCCGAAGACGATGCTGCGCGGCTACCACAAGCTCCCCCCCGCGCATTGGGCCGAGTTCGATGCGACGACGGGCGATCTAATCGTGCAGCGATATTGGGAGGCTCCGTACCAGCGGTCTCTTGTCCCCTCGCCCCCGTCTTCGGGGGAGAGGGCTAGGGTGAGGGGGCCGAACGGTGAGAACGTCTTCTCAACTGGACCAACCGAAGAAAGAACCCCTCACCCTAACCCTCTCCCCTCCAAGGCGAGGGGCGAGGGGACCGGAGGCGAAGAAGCGAACTCATCCCTAATCGCTGATCCCTCATCCCTCAGCCCCGACGATTGGAAGTCGCTCCTGCGCGAGCGGCTCACCGAGGCCGTGAGGCTGCGCATGAGAAGCGACGTGCCGTTTGGTGCGTTTCTGTCGGGAGGCGTCGATTCCACGATCATCACCGGGCTGATGCAGCAGCAGGTCGCGCACAAGGTTCAGACGTTCTCGATCGGCTTCAGCGTGAAGCAGTTCGACGAACGGAGCTACGCGCGCGAGGCCGCCGTCAAGCTGGGGACCGACCATCACGAGTTCGTCGTCGATCCGTCGGCGGTCGAGATGCTGCCGAAGCTGGTCGAGCACTACGACGAACCGTTTGCAGACAGTTCGGCCATTCCGACGATGTACCTGTCGCGACTGACTCGCCAGCACGTGACGGTCGCGCTGTCGGGCGATGGCGGTGATGAACTGTTTGCGGGCTACGACCGCTATCTCGCCGTGGACTTTGCCGCCCGGATCGACCGTTGGCCGTGGGCGCTTCGCGCGATCATGGCCAATCCAATCTGGCAGCGCCTTCCCGCACCGGTCGGGCAGAAATCGCTGCTCCGCCGCATCAAACGCTTCCTCGGCGCATTCGGCCAACGTCCCGAGAGACGTTACGCCAACTGGATGAGCATTTTTGATGATGCCCGTCGGCCGGCATTGCTCTCTCGCGACTTCGCGAGTTCGCTCGGCGGGTACGACGGGGCGTCGTTTCTGCTCGATGCGTATTCACGCTGTACCGAGACCGACTTCGTCCAGCGCACGACCTGCGTCGATGTCGAGTCTTACCTGCCGTGCGACATCCTCACGAAAGTCGATATCGCCAGCATGGCCTACGGCTTGGAGGCGCGCAGTCCGTTCATGGACCATCGCGTGGTGGAACTCGCCGCACAGATTCCCCGGCCGCTGAAGCTGCACGGCCGACGAGGCAAACGAATTCTGATCGAGACGTTCGCAGACCTGCTGCCCGAGTCGATTCAAACTCGCAAGAAGATGGGCTTCGGCGTGCCGCTCGATCATTGGTTCCGGGGCGAGCTGCGCGAGATGCTGTGCGACACGCTGCTCGATCCGCGTTGCTTGCAGCGCGGCTACTTCGACCCCGTCGCCGTGAGACGCCTGATCGACGAACACGTCTCCGCCCAGTGGGACCACAGCTCGCGACTCTGGCTGCTGCTGGTGTTTGAACTGTGGCACCGACGCTTCATCGACGAGGCCGTCGCTCCAGGGTGAGTGACAAGAAACAATTGCCCCTGCCACACCAACCCGGACTATTCACGAGCCCAT
>JAYUFF010000887.1:0-10233 GCA_043738825.1 Schlesneria sp. | reverse complement strand
GCCATCGGCGTCCCCCAAATCAGACACGCCACGAACGCGGAAATCGTTCTGGCAACTCAACTGCGACGTGACACAAAAAAAGGGTTAACGGCGTAGCGGGCAACCCCGCCAGCATCTCCAGCAGGTGGCCCCGTTCGCTGCTGTCGGACGGTCCCGTGCGCCACTCCCACGGCAGGCCCGTCCCGGCGTGCCACATCGTCGTCAGCCACATCTGGGGCGAGTCGGCCTGGCGCGAATGGCCGGTGGCGCGAGACGACCGGCGGCCTTTCTTCCCCCTGTTCTTGCCCTTCTTCTTCGGCCGTTTCCGCGACGCGGCGTAGGCTTGCTCGTGCGCGACCGTGCGCGGTAAATCCACCCGGCTGCCATCGACGGCAAACACCACGAACCCGCCGACCTGCCAACAGGCGGCCAGCGACTGTTCCATCCGCCGCCGCAGAGCGGTCCGGATCACCACGACCAACGCGCCGGTCCACTGGCGCAGAATCTTGGTGAACGCCTGATACGAAGCGGCGGGATCGCTCGGTGGGGGACACAGGAACAACGCGATCTTCCGCGCCGTGTGAAACCGTTCGACCAGTGTCAACTCGTGTGACCACGCCCACAACAGCGCGGTGGATGACAGCAACTGGGGCGTCCACGTACAATCCGCGCGAAACCCAATGACCGACCATCCCACGCCGACAAACAGCCACTGCAACGCGAGTCTCAAATACTCGGCGTTCAACCGCTCTGCGGGAACCTTGGAGTCTTGATGCGACATGCCCGAGTCCTTTCGGGTGAGTGATCCACCAAACCTTTCTCGTGACAAAGCAAGGTGTGGCCGCAAAGCTCAATCGCATCAAGACTTCTTTCATCTCCCCAAAAGGGTTAACGGCGTTGAGTGGCGGGGGTCGCATCCTTTCCGTCCTCATCGGCGTGTTCTGTCACCCGTCGGTTGGATGGCATCGACGCGGCAGGCGCTCTGATCGCCTGCCGCGTTCTTGACAGCATCGTTGAAGTATTTGCCTTTGGATGGTGCCGACATCCGATCCGGGCTTGAGTTCGGCTGAGAACTCGTGTTGCTGAAGGGCGCTGAGTCTCGCAACAATATCTGTCCATCGGGTTCCGCCAGCCGAGTAGCTACGGCTCGCGGATGAAATCGGCTCGGCGAGTGTGTGCGGTCTCCTACGTCCCGCCCCTCGCCGAGCGGCCCGGCGCTCTGACGTAGGAGTCCTTGTAATGGCCTCACGGAAAGTCGCTTCGATCGTAGAAGCCGTTCAAGACCCCGCCTCGCCCGCTTCGTTCATCGAATTGTGGCATTGGATGAAGCACCGGCCGTACAAGCAGAGTGGCGTCGATATTGTCAATTTTGAGACGGCGCTCGCGAGTGTACAACGGTTCCATGATGTCACCCGTTCTGACGACGACGAGCAACCGGCTCGCGTGTTGCATGCCGAGTTCATCGCGCACTTGCAGTGGCTGGAGTACGACAAGATCAAACTGTTCTGTCTGACGGACGGTGTCGGCCATGTGCGATTCGCCGACGTACAGTCTCGCGCCGAATCACTCTGCCGTCGCCTGATGGTGACGCAGGGCGAAGTTCCCGCCGGATGGGATGATGCCGAATTGCCGACGCGGCCGTTGAGGACGGTGGACGATCTCGCGACCTGGCTGGATTTCAAGCGAACCTTGCTGGCGAACATGGCCACTTCACTCGACGGCGGCGAGCCTCTCTTCAACGCCGAGGAAATGCGGCAGGTCATCGTCGAGTACGAGTACCAACAGACGCAAGAGAACGCTTGGTGGCTGGCGACGGGACTCGTACCCGATCCGAACGTTCCGAACGTGGTGAAGCTGGACGACGCACTGAAGCCGTTGGATGAGTTCCATCACTCGAATGAGTTCGGGACGGCGCTACTGGCGACGAAGAAGGGAGAGGTGGAACGCATCCTTCGACAGGCGATTCGCGGCGTGGAACTGTGGCTGGATGCTCACGACCACATTCTCGGTCGGCCGGACAAGTTGACGGACCTCGACACGCTCAAGGCCGACGTGCTGGAATCGCACCTGCTGAAGCTGCGGCGGTATCTGGCGGAGTTGAAGCATGTTCCGCCCGCGAACGGATCGCCGTGGCCGCCCGATAATGGCTGGCACTTCATTCCGGGAGCGGCTTGGTTTTGTCGGCACAAGATTGAGGCTTCAGGCAAGCTCTGGTCGATCCTCAAGGCGTTTGCAGAAGCAACACAGAACACGCTGTCGGAGCATGAACTCAAGGCCGCGTGCTGGGAAGGAAGCGAGCCTGAATCCAGCACCATCCGTAGCCATCTCTCGAATCTGCGAACGACGCTGAAGGATCAATTGAAACTCACATTTGACCCACTTCCTGTTCAGGACGAGACCCACAGCCGTCGCGGTTGGAAGCTGGATGTCGAGTCGATTCGTTCCGCGTTCATCCCAGAAGAGTAGTTTTGTTTGCGCTGACTCATTTTCAGCGCTGCTCAGCGCGCCACTAAGCGCTCGGGCTTCATCGTGTTGGCTGTCCTCACTCAGAAAGGATGGTGAACATGAAGACGAAGCCCTACCCAATACCGCCCCGTCTGCGGTCGCTTGCTGAGTCTCTGCCGACTCCGGCGGCCTTACGACAGGCCATCGACGAGACGCGCCGCGAACTCGTATTCCTCAAGAAGCTGCTGCCCGTTGCCGTGGCGGCGCAGGCGAACACGACCGAGTCGGGAGGGCAGTCCCATGACTGATCCTCGTAACGCTCGCGAACTGCTCACGGCCAACATTCCACCGGACCCATTGCTAATGTCGATCCGTGAGGCCGCTCAACGTCTCCGCATCAGCGAGAGAACACTCTGGAGCCTGACCGCTCCGCGCGGCGGCATCAAATGCGTCCGCCTCACCGGTCGCGTGTTGTACTCGCCCGAAGCTCTGCGCGCCTTCATCGCACAGCAAGAGGCCGCGTCTGTCGCTGGGGAGGTGTCGCCATGAACACCACATCGCAATCTGCCTCACATAGTCTTGACCTCGGCTCGATAACCCGACTGCAAGCGGAAGCCTTTGCCACCGTTCGCCACAACACGGCGATGATTTTGAGCCTCACGTCGGCAATCGAGGCACTCGACGCCGCGATGCTGTTGGCGACTCAGCAAAACGTCGATGAGTTGCAATCGCTCGTCACGGCGACTTGCCGGTTAGCGGGACTGCTTGGCGGATCGGTGGTGCAACAATGACCAGCGCAGCCACCAAAGCAGTCGCACGGGCCGCAGAACGTGAAGCCGCATGGATGGCGGAAACGGCCACCGAGGATTGCCAGCCAACGACCGACGAGCAGACGCCAGTGGAGGCCATAGGCCCCAGCGGTGAGCCAGTCGTTGAAACCGTGGCCGAAACCGAAGAGGAAGCTCTGGCCCCCACTGAGGCCGATGATGACCCTCATCGTTTGGGGCGGCACTATCTCGACCAGTACGGCAGAACCGAGGCCGGTGAACCGACGATTGCGTTTTATCGTGGTGAGGTCTACCGATGGAACGACTCCCTCAACTCGTTTGAGCCAGTCACCGACGCTGAGATACGCGGCGAGATCACCAAATCGGCGAAGGCTCAACTTGATGCGAGTGCGGCAATCCGACTCCGACTTCATCTGGCCAGTGGAAGTGACGACAAACCGCCAACGACAAAGAAGGTCACGAGATCGCTCGTCGGCAATGTGATGAACGTCGTCGAGTCGATGACCGGCCTGTCATCGAAGACGAATCAACCGTTCTGGCTGAACGACGACGAACCGCCGTTCGCGGCGAGTGAAATGCTGGTCGCACAGAATGGGTTGGTGCATCTACCCTCACTCGGTACTGATCGGCCCTCACTACTGTCGCCGACGCCGCTGTTCTTTTCGACCAACTCACTCGGTTGTGCGTTTGACCCGCAAGCGACATGCCCCGAATGGATGCGATTCCTTGAAACCGTGTGGGGAGACGACGAGCAAAGTATCGACACCCTGGCGGAATGGTTCGGATACCTGCTGCTGCCGGACGTGAGCCATCACAAGATTTTATTGCTCGTTGGCCCGCCACGATCCGGCAAGGGCACGATTGGCCGAATGCTGAAGCTGCTGCTCGGTCAAGGCAGCGTTGCGAATCCGACGATGAGCAGCCTCGCCGGCCCATTCGGCTTGTGGCCACTCTTGAACAAGATGGCGGCAATCATCTCCGATGCCAGACTGTCGGGCCATGTTGATGCGATGGCGATCTTGGAGCGGCTGCTCAGCATCAGCGGCGGCGATCCGCAGAACATCGACCGCAAGTGCCTGCCCACCGTGACCGCCGTGATGATGCCGGTGCGATTCACGATCCTCACGAACGAAATCCCAAGGCTCACGGATGCGTCGGGTGCGATTGCGAGTCGGTTCATCATCCTGCAAATGACGAGGACGTTTCTTGGAAAAGAGGACAAGGAACTCGACCGCAAATTGGCAGGAGAACTCTCCGGCATTCTGAATTGGTCGATCCGTGGTTGGCAGCGACTGAACGAGCGAGGCCGATTCGTGCAACCGGAGTCGGCCGGAGACGTGTTGAAGGAACTCCGGGACATCGCCTCACCCGTGGGGATGTTCGTCCGCGAAGTCTGTGCTGTTGGGCCGGAATGGTCTGTGGATGTCTCCGACATTTACTCGGCTTGGTGCGACTGGTGCCGACAACATGGACGTGACCACACGGGTACAGAACAGACTTTTGGCAAGGACTTGCGGGCTGCAATTCCCGGCCTGTCCATTGCGAGGCCGCGCTCCAACGGGGGCCGAATTCGACGCTACAACGGAGTCGGATTCAACCCATCTGGTCCGCAGTGGTCCGCATCCCATCCCATTGCACGCGAAGTCGAGAAAGGTTGGAGCGTATGACGCATGTTGATAAGGCGCACAATGGGGTGGCCCGCGTCCCACTGCGGACCAACCTCATACCGAAGCTCGTCAAGTGGCCCGCTGCTCCCGTTGAATTTGTACCGACCATTTCACCGCACACAAAAGACAGAGACCTTCGCGGCACTGAAGAGAGCGCCCAACTCGACGAACTGTTTGAGGAGCGGGCGGCAATCCGCGAATTCGATGGCAAGCTCAACCGCATCGACGCCGAGCTACTGGCGGCTCACGACTGCAAACGAACTTGCGAGTGATCCCGAGCGGTAAAGGAAACCCAAACAATGAGCACCGATTTTGCGGCAATGCTGGTCCAAGTCGCGCGGCTGGCGGTTCATGTTCGTTTTCCCGAGGCGGCACGAGAACAACGGCGTTTGAACCGCCAACGCCAGAGACAGGCCGCACGGCAACGCCAACGAAAACAGGGAACGGCAATGGCCAGCAAGAACAAACCACTGGAGGCAGTCCCCGCCGACGACAACCAACCTCACGAATCGTCGCGCTGCCCGCGCTGCTGTGCCGAGACAGGCTTTCGGTGGATGCCGAAGGAACGAACGTGGCGCTGCTGCGGTTGTCGTGTCCCGCTCAGATTTCGCGAAGGGCAACCGTCGCTGAACTTTCACCGGGGGATGAAATCCGCCCCACAAGACGGCTGGCGAATTCCCGACCGAACCGTTGAGATTCAGAACTGCATTCGCTTGCTGGGAACGAAGCTGCTCGATGTCCCTCGCCCCGTCGTGGAGATTCGCGCAGAGATGAAGCGGGACGGCTTCGACCGAAAGCTCGTCGATGAGGCCGTGCGGCTGCTGCGGATTCGTCAGCAGCAAATCGAGCGGCCTGGCCCGGTGTACTTCGTCATGCCACCAACGTCTCAAGATCGAGTGGCGTACTGGATGGGAAAATTGGCTCGTTCGCTCGTGGAAGATTTCAATTCGCCCGGAGCGCACGACAACGAATCGAACACAAAGAGCGAAGAGGATGACCAATGTGCCGAGAACTGACGGCTACGCGCGTAGGGCGATTGGCATGCGACAGATTGCGAGCGGTTGCGGATTGCGCGCTCGTTCGACCGATGGTAGGATGACCCCGCCTTTGACCGGCGGCAGTGTGTGGCGGGAACTTGAAGGCCCGTTGCTGCTGCCGTCCGGCCTCCCTTCAAGAAAGGTTCTCGACATGGCTTCCATTGCCCGCGACGCGAACGGCTGCAAGCGGATTCAGTTCGTTCAAGCGGATGGCTCCCGACCCGCCATCCGACTCGGCAAGGTGACGCAACGCGACGCCGAGTCGTTCAAGATCAAGCTGGAGTCGTTGCTCTCCGCGAAGCTGATGGGCAACTCACCCGACCGCGAAACGTCGCTGTGGCTTTCCACGCTGGACGATGACCTTCACTCCAAGCTGGCCGCTCACGAGTTGATCGAACCGAGGCAATCGAAAGACTCCGCCCCTGTCACGGTGACGGAATTCGTGGACCAGTACATCGCCAAGCGGGTTGGTGCAAAGTCATCGACGCTGATCGTCTACGGGCGGTGCCGCAATCTGCTGGCCAAGTTCTTCAAGACGACGCGGCTCAACGAAGTGACGGTCGCTGCTGCGAAAGACTTCGTGCGCTGGATGAAGGCCAAGACCAAGCCGCTCGCCGAGAACACGGCCCGCCGGATGACGGGCTTCGCGCGGCAATTCTTCAACGATGCGGTCGAACGCGAACTGATCGGCAAGAATCCGTTCCTCGCCCGCGACATCAAGGTGTCGATCCGAGGGAACGCCGAGCGGTTCCACTTCGTCAGTCGAGACGACGCGGTGAAAGTCTTGGAAGCCTGCCCCGATGCGCAGTGGCGGTTGATCTTCGCGTTGTCCCGCTTCGGTGGACTGCGATGCCCAAGCGAACACTTGGCGTTGACGTGGGGCGACGTGGATTGGTCGCACAACCGCATCCGAGTCCCCTCGCCCAAGACCGAGCATCACGAAGGGAAGGGTGAGCGAATGCTGCCCCTGTTCCCCGAACTCCGGCCCCACTTGGAAGCCGCATTCGACGAAGCGCCCGAGGGAACCGAGTTCGTCATCACACGGTATCGGGACGCGACTCAGAACATGCGGACTCAGTTCAACAAGATCGTGCGCAGGGCTGGCCTGACACCGTGGGACAAGCCGTTCCACAACCTGCGCGCGACCCGCCAGACGGAACTGTCGGATGAGTTCCCCGAACACGTCGTCTGCCAGTGGCTCGGCAATTCGCAGGCGGTCGCGACGAAGCACTACCTGCACACGACCGACGAGCATTTCGAGCGTGCCATCAAGGCGGCGCAGAAAGCGGCGCAGTCAGCGTCGGAACTGGCCGGAAACGGTTCGCAACGGCCGGAAGCCGGAAACGACGAACCCCTTGTTTTGCAGGGAAAGCCTACAAAACAAGGGGTTGGCGAAGTCAAAAGGTGGACGATATTGGACTCGAACCAACGACCTCCACGATGTCAACGTGGCGCTCTAACCAACTGAGCTAATCGTCCGGGGAACTGACGTTCGGCGAGCCTCATCAATCTGACTCGGCGAACGGTATGAAACGATAGAAGCCGAATCCAACTCGGTCAAGTCAGGGGCAGGGATTCGAGAACCTTCTCCCGCTGATGCGTGTCAGTTGCGACGACATTGACGCTGGTTGACGGTGTTTGGGGCAGTCCGTATAAACCGACCGGCCCTTCGTAACGGCCTTATTTGCACAGGTTTTTGCCTCGTTCAGGATCGCCTTCTGCCATGTTGTCCATTCGCTTGCCCGACGGATCTGTTGTCGAACATCCCGATCATGCGACGGCACTCGATGTCGCAATGGCCATCAGTCCGAGGCTCGCCTCGGCGGCGATCGGGGCGAAAGTGGGAGAGACCATCGTCGATGTGATGCGTCCGTTGGCGGAGGCCACCGCCGAGCGGCCGGTTCCCGTGCAACTCCTCACCGAGAAGGATGCGGCGTCTCTCGGCATCCTGCGGCATTCGTGTGCTCACATCATGGCGCGAGCCGTCATGCGGTTGTGGCCCGGTGTCGAGTTGGCCTTCGGGCCGACGACCGGGCAGGGGTTCTATTACGACATCGCCTGCGATCACAAAATCAGCGAAGACGACTTCCCGCGCATCGAGGCCGAGATGCAGACGATCGTCGATGCGGGCGAGCCGTTCGAGCGGTTCATCTGCGACCGCGAGGAGGCCCTGAAGCTCGTCGATGGCATGTCGCAGAAACTGAAGGTCGAGCACATCAACACCGGGCTGGCGACTCATCCGACGGTCAGCTTCTACCGGCAGGGGGAGTTCGTCGATCTCTGCCGCGGTCCGCACGTGCCCGACGCGAAGAAGGTCAAGGCGTTCAAGCTTCTCTCCGTCGCCGGAGCCTACTGGAAGGGGGACGCCACCGGGAAACAGCTTCAGCGACTGTACGGGACCGCGTGGTTTTCGCAGAAGGATCTGGATGCGTACCTCGATCAGGTCAACGAGGCCAAGCGGCGCGATCATCGGGTGCTGGGAAAGCAACTCAACCTGTTCGCGATCAGTCAGGACGTGGGTCAGGGGCTGTGCCTGTGGCTGCCCAAGGGAGCGACCATCCGCTCGATCCTCGAAGAGTTCATCAAGAAGGAGTTGATCGCGCGCGGTTATCAGCCGGTTTACTCGCCGCACATCGGCCGGGTCGAGATGTACGAGACCAGCGGCCACTTCCCCTATTACCGCGACAGCCAGTTCGCGCCGATCTTCGGACATGAGGGAGGACAGCTCGTCGACTACTGGATCCGTCGGCTCGACGCTCTCATGAAAGACGGCGTTCCGTTCACGAGCGACGATGAGCAGAAACTGGCTTCCTCGGCGAAGGTGATGGGCGTGGAGCTGTCCGACTTCCCGAGCAGCGGTTCTCCGGAAGCTCGCAAAGAATTCCTCCGCGTGTGGGAGAAGCAGCAGGAACGCTACCTGCTCAAGCCGATGAACTGCCCGCACCACGTGCAGATCTACAAGGCGCAGCACCGCAGCTATCGCGACCTCCCCGTGCGGCTGGCCGAGTTCGGTACGGTCTATCGTCACGAGCAGTCGGGCGAGCTGAACGGGATGCTCCGCGTGCGGGGCCTCACCCAGGACGATGCCCATCTGTTCGTCACGCCCGAGCAGGTCACGGACGAGTTCAAGCAGACGATCGAACTGGTAAAGTTTGTCCTCGCCAGCGTCGGCCTGACCGATTACCGCGTGCAGTTGTCGTGTCGCGATTCAAAGGACAAATCGAAATACGTCGGCTCGGACGAGGGCTGGGAGAATGCTCAGAACTCGTTGCGGCAGGTCTTGAAGGACATGCAGATGCCGTTCATCGAGTGCGAGGGCGAAGCGGCGTTCTACGGGCCGAAGACCGACTTCATGGTCCGCGACTGCATCGGCCGCGAGTGGCAGCTTGGCACGGTCCAGCTCGACTTCAACCTCCCCGAGCGGTTCCAGCTCGAATATATCGGAGCCGACAATCAGGCTCATCGTCCGGTGATGATCCACCGCGCGCCATTCGGCTCGATGGAGCGGTTCACCGGCATGTTGATCGAACACTTCGCCGGAGCTTTTCCGTTGTGGCTGGCCCCCGAGCAAATCCGGGTCATGTCGATCAGCGACAAGTTCGAGGACTACGCGAAGCAGGTCGAGAGCCAGTTCCGCGCCGCCGGCTTCCGCGTGACGAGCGACCTGCGCGGCACGAAGATCAACGCCAAGGTCCGCGATGCCCAACTCGAACTGATCCCCTACATGCTGGTCGTCGGCGGCCGAGACGTTGAGAACGGCACCGTCAGTGTCCGCGACCGCATCGAAGGCGACCTCGGCGCGATGCCCATCGCAGAGGCCCTGACCAAACTCCAACAAGAAGTCACCGACCGCCGCATCCGCCAAGTCAGCGAAAAGAAGTTCCAACAGTTCGACGAGAGTGGTGAGTCCGCGAACGAGTATTGAGCCTTGTCGATGACGCTCTGTCACGAGTTAAAAGCAAGCGGTTTCTGATTGGGAAGGACCTCCGCATGGGGCCTTGCCCAAAAAACCGGCCGGACACAAATTGTAGGGTGGGCGGTGCCCACCAACACCCGACCGATTGTGGTGGGCACTACAGTTTTTGGGAAAAGCCCTGAATTTCAGCGAATTGTTTGAGGAAAATCTGCTTCCCCGAGAGGCTCCAACAGAGTTTTCCTCGCTGTATGATTGGCTTGAACGGCATATGCTCACTCAACTCAAGGCGGCCCTAACAGCCTGTTGTAAAACGTAGGGTCTGCCCCTGGCTTGCCCGTCTTCCAACTCGAATCACAGGCAAGCGGGACGCTGACCCTACGCTTTGCAACAGGCTGCTAACA
>JAYUFF010000886.1:0-3880 GCA_043738825.1 Schlesneria sp. | reverse complement strand
ACCGCACGACCCAGCCGCAGCCCAGCGCGGCATACGCCTCGACCGGCCACCCCTGAGCCGCCGAATGAGCCAGCGCCGCCGACTGCATCCACTTCAGGTACGAAATGTTGTTCGCATGCCCCAGCCCGTCGAGATCGTCCTCGACCACGGTGTGAGTCCATTCCAAAATCGCGGGCATGAGGCAGCCTCTTGCAAGTCATGTAGGGTGGGACAAGCTCGCTTCGAGCGCCGGCCCACCATCGTCTCTGGTTTGGTTGGGGATGTCGTCTTGGCTGTGGTGGGCCGGCGCGGCGAAGCGCCGCTGGTCCCACCTTGCTTCGCTGAAACTTGAGAATGCGGGCAAGGCAACACGGAAGACTCAAATCAATAATCTTTTGCATTTTTGTGCGCGACGACGTGCGCATCCCTTGCTCTCTCTCTCTCTCTCTGCATTACTCATTCCGCCGCGGGATTTTCGTCCCGATGTCAATCACTTGGCCCCGGATAGGAGAAATCGAAACATGGACAAGAAACGACTGGCTCATCGTTGGTCATTCGCGCTGCGCATCGTCGCGGCATTGGTGATCGTGTGCTCAATGCCGAATCCATCATTTGCTGGCTTCAACTGGTACGTCTGGGGTGCCAATTACACGGGGCCGGTTGGGCGGGTTCTGGAATGGCGGGATTATTCCGGTTACATCTACGGTACATACAGCGGAGCCACCGTGAACTATTCAACAGACCCTTACCGCTTGATGGATCCTGTGATTAACAACTACCCATACCCCGGAAATCCGGGAATCACGTACCCAGTTTATATCCGTCACGAACACTTTTATACACCAAGTCCCGATCCCCTCGTCACCTCGCACTCAGGGCAGACTTCTTCGACATTTCTGTCTGGTCAGAGTTCGTTCTTCGGATGGAACACTAGTAATCTTTCACCCTGATCGGTTTTGATGAATGGAATCACGCTCTGCGTTTCGCGCAAGTCGATCTGGCTCGGGTCTTCTAATCCACCTTCAACTAACTTTGAAAGTGAGGCCAATCGCCCTGAAGCCCGGCGTTGTTGAAACGTCGGGCTTCTTGCAATTTTCTGAAACCGAGACCGTCGCAGAAATCGATCGGTGGCAACAACAATCATTCACAGAAAAACGAATCACGGACTGTCGGGAACCGAGTGAAAACAAATCGTGCATGGCGAGGTCGTGATGTGTTTCAAATTCAGTGGCAATCGAAAAAACACCCCTCGTTGCGGAGGCGTTCTTGAGCGACGGGGGCTGACGATGATCGAACTTCTGGCTGCCATCGCAATCATTGCAATCCTGATGTCGTTGCTGGTGGGTGGCGTGATGTCGGCACGCGAATCCGCGAGGAGAATGCAGTGCGCGAGCCAACTCAGGCAAGTCGGAATCGCGATTCAAAATTATGAATCGATGCACCGCTACCTGCCATGTTCCGGCGTATTGGGGTTGCGATATCTGTCAACATTCGTTGAGGGACTACCAGGCAATTGGGATGTGTATGGAACCCCTGACCCGTGTATGTCCGGTCCCTGTCCCGAAGTGGGAGAGTGGTCCCGGCCTAAGGTCTACCTCTGCCCGTCCGATTCGCTCGTTCATCGAACGCGACGTTCTGCGTCGTATGTGTTTTCATCCGGACTCTCCATGATGGCGGGTGGCGGTTCCGGAGTGAGTGACGGGTACGGTGCGGCAGACGAAGGCGGCAACAAGACACTCGCAATGCGTGACATCACCGACGGCGCGTCCCAGACCGCGTGTGCCAGCGAGCAGTTGATTGGGCCGATCAGAACGGCCACCACCAGCGAAGAGTACCTTTCCTACTTGTCCTCGATGTCAGTCCCAACGGACACCCTCCGGCACACCTGGTTTTTTGCCGGGACTTATAGTCTGCCGTCGCAACTCGACGCGATGTTTGCAGAATGTGACGGCTCTTCGTTCGCAGAACGTCATTCTGCGGGGAATCCGTTCAACGTCCGAGTCGCGTCCTACAGCCATGTGAGAACGCCGAATACGCGATCCTGTGTCGCGTCATCGCCGACAGCCACGTTTATCTTGGGGCCAATCAATCCGCCAACGAGCAAACATCCGGGTGGAGTGAACGTGCTGATGTGTGACGGGGCCGTTCGATTCGTTTCTGATTCGGTCGGCCGCACGGTGTGGCAGGCGATTGGCACCAGAAGCGGCGGCGAAACAGTCGGGGACTGGTAGGGGAATTATATCGTGCAGACTATTCATCAATCGAGATCACGTCGCGGGCTGTTCGTGATCCTACGCATCGCCGTGGCACTCGTGCTGTTGGCATTCGTTGGCTTCCTCATCCTGTTCTGGTGGACAGCGCCCGTGTACTTGTCGGATGTCGTTGACCTGACAGATATCCGCATCGATGGTGTTCCAATCAGTGAGGGGCCTCTCAAGCTGGTTGCGACCAAAGAGTATCGTTTCTCCTGCACGGCGGTGACACGCCGGGCGAAGTTCGTCATCGCCGATTCGGGCGACGAAGCGTACTTGGAACCAGTGCCGTTTATTCCCCAATCCCAGCATGATGTCCCCAAAGACCGTTTTGACCCGACATTTAAATTGGCGTTCGCGAGCGACCTTCGCTTGGGACGGCCCAGCAACTTCATCTTTCCAACGCGAGTAAAGACAAATGGGGACGGAGAAAGTGCTCTGCTCCAAAGGAGAATTAAGGCACCGACGCAACCGGGAACTTATAAGTTGCACTTGTTGTGGGTAAACAATCCGGACGGCTGGGTGCAATTGCGTCCGAATTTGTGGACCCAACGGACACAAAAAAACGATGCCATCGTGTGGCGGCATTCGGTGAAAGTCGTGTCCGCTGAATGAACTGTGTTGCGTGGGACAAGCTCGCTTCGAGCGCCGGCCCACCAAATCAATCACACGACACGATCAATATCAACGATGATGGTGCGCCGGCGCGGCGAAGCGCCGCTGGTCCCACCCTACGCGATCACGCCTTCCACCACGTTTCCGAATACATCCGTCAGGCGTTCGTTGCGGCCCTGATGGAAGTATGTCAGACGTTCGTGGTCGAGGCCCATCAGGTGGAGGATGGTGGCGTGCAAGTCGTGGAGGTGGACTTTGTCCTTTACCGCCTCGAAGCCGAAGTCGTCGGTTTCGCCATAGGACGTACCGCCCTTTGCGCCGCCTCCGGCCAGCCACATGCTGAAGCCGTAGGGATTGTGGTTGCGGCCCGGCTCGCCCTTGCCCTCGCTGAAGGGCATGCGGCCGAACTCGCCGCCCCAGACGACCAGCGTTTCGTCTAGGAGGCCGCGTTGGTCGAGGTCCGTGAGCAGGCCCGCGATCGGCAGATCCACCTCGCCCGCGTGCTGGCCGTGGTTGGTCTCGATGCTCTTGTGAGCGTCCCACGTCTCTTCGAGATGTCCGCCGCCCGAGTAAAGCTGCACGAACCGCACGCCCCGCTCGACCAGCCGCCGCGCGACGAGGCAGTTGCGGCCGAACTCATCCGTCGGCTGACGGCCCACGCCGTACATGTCCTGCGTGGCCCTGGTCTCCTGCGACAGATCGACCGCCTCGGGAGCTTCGGCCTGCATCCGGAAGGCCAGTTCGTAGGAGTTGATTCGTCCGGCGAGATCGCTGCCGCCGGGCCGGGCCGCCAGATGCTCATCGTTCAACTTGGCGAGCAGATCGAGTTGCGAGCGTTGCGCCGCGCGGTCGATGTATTCGGGGCCGCGCAGGTCGAGGATCGGATCGCCGACGGGGCGGAAGAGCGTCCCCTGATAAGACGACGGCATGAACCCGTTCGACCAGTTCGGCTGACCGCTGATCGGCCCGCCGCGCTTGTCGAGGATGACGACATAGCCGGGCAGGTTCTGGTTTTCGGTCCCCAATCCGTACAC
>JAYUFF010000885.1:0-10265 GCA_043738825.1 Schlesneria sp. | reverse complement strand
TTCCCGCTCCAACCTTGAAGCTCCCCTCGTCCGAGCAGACGGCCAAGCTGAAGCAGCTTGACGACGACGCGGCCGCGCTCCGGAAGTCGATCGGCGATGAACTCACCAAGATCCAGTACGTCGATCCGCTGGCTGGGGCCGAGCGTCCCGCGGATGCGCTCTCGGTGACGCGGCAGGAATTCGTCTGGTTCGACGACGACACGTTTCCTCCCGGAACGAGCCTTCAGGGAGACACGCCGTGGAAGTTCGTGACGAAGGCCGAAGGGCCGGTCTTCAGCGGTGAGAAGTCTTCCACCCGGACGGCAGCAGCGGCGGCGACCTCACAGCACTTCTTCACCGGAGCCAACCCCGGACTGAAGCTCGGCGAGGGGGACGTGTTGTTCGCGTACGTTTATCTCGACCCGGCCAATCCACCGAAGGCCGTCATGATGCAGTTCAACGACGGCGCGTGGGAGCACCGCATGAGCTGGGGCGATGACGACGCGATCGCCTTCGGGGCGAAGAATACACCGGCCAAGCGACTCGGCGGCCCGTTGCCCAAGCTGGGCGAGTGGGTTCGTCTCGAAGTCAACATCGCCGATGTCGGCTTGAAGGCGGGATCGAGCTTGAACGGCTGGGCCTTCACCCAATCGGGCGGCACGGTCTACTGGGACAAGGCGGGCGTGGTCACTCGTTCGACGCCGGTCTCGACCGAATTCAACTCACAGTTGGCGTGGGAAGAGTCCGAACTGCCGACCCCCAAAACGACGCTCCCCGCGCACATTCAAGCAGCCCTGAAGATCGAGGCTGCGAAACGAAACGCCGACCAATCCAAACAACTTCGCGACTACTTCCTCCAGTCGATCAACACCGGCACTCGAGCGACCTTCGCTGCCATCGACACCAAGATCGCCGAGATCGATAAGCAGAAGAAGGATCTCGATGAAGCCATCCCGGCGACGATGATCTCCGAAGACCTCGCCCAACCGCGCGAGACCTTCGTCCTGATCCGAGGGGCCTACGACAAGAAGGGTGAGAAGGTCGAACGCGGCGTGCCGTCCGCTCTGCCTCCGCTCCCCGAGGGCGTGCCGAACAACCGGCTCGGTCTGGCGAAGTGGCTCACCGCGCCGAACCATCCGCTCACCTCGCGAGTCATCGTGAATCGTTACTGGCAGCAGTTCTTCGGCAACGGAATCGTCAAGACGGCGGAAGACTTCGGGGCGCAGGGGACATGGCCGACTCATCCCGAACTGCTCGACTGGCTCTCCACCGAGTTCATCCGCACCGGCTGGAACGTAAAGCAGATGCACAAGCTGATGGTCATGTCGGGAACGTACCGCCAGTCAGCCAAAGTCTCGCCAACGCTGCTCGCCCGCGATCCCGACAACTTTTTACTCGCCCGAGGCCCGCGCTTCCGTCTCGAAGCCGAAGTGATCCGTGATTCAGTCCTCGCGATGAGTGGGCTGCTCGTCGAACGATCGGGTGGCAAGAGCGTGAAGCCTTACCAGCCCGAAGGTGTCTGGGAGGCGGTCGCCTTCGTCGGCAGCAACACGCGCGAGTTCAAGCAGGATGCGGGTGAGAGCCTTTACCGGCGCAGCATGTACACGTTCTGGAAGCGCACGTCGCCGCCGCCGTCGATGGCGACGTTCGACGCCCCGTCGCGAGAGAACTGCACCGTCCGCCGTCCTCGCACCAACACGCCGCTCCAAGCACTGGCCCTGATGAACGACAAGCAATACGTCGAAGCCGCCCGCCGCCTCGCCGAACGGATGCTGACCGAAGGCGGCCCCACCCCCGAATCGCGTCTCACCTTCGGCTTCCGCTGGACAACGGCTCGCCCGCCAACCGCCAAAGAACTCGAAGTCCTGCAACGGACATTGCAGAAGCAGTTGGCCACCTTCCAAGCCGACAAACCCGCCGCCGAGAAACTGCTCGCCTACGGAGACTCACCCCGCAACATGAACCTCGAACCCGGCGAGTACGCCGCGTGGACAATGATCGCCAACCTGCTCATCAATCTGGATGAGACGATTACGAAGTGATGATTTCTCTTCCGCCTTCGCCTTGTCCCCTCGCCCCTCGCCTTGGAGGGGAGAGGGTTAGGGTGAGGGGTTCTTTCGTGCTACCGACCCCGCACTTTCCAGCCTTCTCAAATATACGGAGACCTTAGTCATGCGACGATCTGCTGTGGTTGCTTTCACTCTGTTGCTCACCGCAATCCCATTCACGGCTCACGGTGACGACGGCGATGAAGTGAAACGATTGACTGATCGGGTAAAGCAACTTGAGGCAAAACTCAAGACGGCTGAAACAGAAATTGACGACCTCAAGAATGAGAATGAGCAATTGAAGTCCAAGCAACCTGCCGTCGCAAAAAAACCAGCGAAAGAAATACTTTCCGACTTGCTCCCTGCGGGGAGTGTCCTCAACGGTGATTATGTATTTACGAAAGGTCCCGGTGGACCTGGAGGAAAAGGCGACGTTACGGTCACAATTGATAAACGCGACGGCAACAAGTTCAAAGGCACGTATCATATTTTCAACCAACGAGAAGCAAACAATGCCAAGGTTAACGTGGAGGCACCCACACACGAGATTGAAGGGGTGTTCACTGGGGATGGCATCAGATTCAATGGAGCCGGCGCGAAAAAATTCACTGTGTTCGGTTCACGGGTAAAAGATAACTTACGCGTAAAGTATCAAAATCCTGATGGTGTAGAGGCGGATATGGTCCTCAAGTTACCCAAGTGAATGTTCGGGTAGACGTAGCAAAGCACTTTCAGTTGTTCGTGAAGACATGGTGGAATGTCACGCCGAGCGAAGAGCAGAAGACATGGCCAAGTTTCACCCGGACAAAGAAGTCAGCGATGCCATCGAAAATGCTCTCGCACGCGGATGGCGAATGGTGCCCGGTTCGGGGCATTGCTACTGCACCCTACGGTGCGAACAGGCAGATCGGACCGGCTGCCAAGTGAGAGTGGCCTCAACACCTCAGAACCCCGGTAATCATGCCCGTCGCATCCTGCGCGACATAGATGCGTGCCCTCATCATTCAGGAGACGAACCATGATCTGGAGATTTACGCTGCACCTGAAGGGAATCGACTCCTTCACCGATGAGCAGGCAGATGCCCTCTACGGTGGCGGTTGCTCGGACGGGACGTTGTCGAGTTCGGCGGGCCGTGCTCGGATCGGATTCGACCGCGAGGCCGCGACGTTGCAGGGTGCGATTCGTTCGGCCGTGGCCGACGTGAGGCACGCAGGACTCGAAGTGGATCATGTCGAGATTGAGGAGCAGGAACTGGTGGAAGAGGAATTGGCACAATGGCAGACTGCGTGAAGGTGCGAGTGGGGAAGGTCGTCTCCATCACCTTGGCAGAACAGATCTTGACCGACAAGCTCGTGAAGAGCAGATGCAGAAGAACCCCTCACCCTAACCCTCTCCCCTCCAAGGCGAGGGGCGAGGGGACAAGGCGAAGATACGACGAAATCAAGACCAGAAGACGAAGACACGACAACGACCAGACCACTCACACAGGAGACTCACATGGACCCGTTTCTCGAATACAAACAGGCGATGACTCGGCGGCATTTTTTTGGGAGGTCGGCTTGCGGGCTGGGGGCAGCGGCGCTGGGGAGCTGTCTCAATCCGAGTCTCTTCGCCAACGATCTGGCTGCCGGGGCGAGCGGCATGGGGACGCAGGGCGTGATGCCCGCTTACCATCACGCGCCGAAGGCCAAGCGGGTGATCTGGCTGTTCATGGCGGATGGGCCGTCGCAGCTTGATCTGTGGGACTACAAGCCGAAGCTCGGCGAATACTTCGACAAGGACCTGCCCGAGTCGGTGCGGGCCGGTCAGCGGATCACGACGATGACGTCGGGGCAGGCTCGGTTCCCGGTGGCTCCGTCGCTCTTCAAGTTTGCTCAGCACGGCCAGCACGGGGCGTGGGTCAGCGAACTGCTGCCGCATCTGGCGGGGACCGTCGATGACATGTGCATCATCAAGTCGATGAACACCGACGCCATCAATCACGATCCGGCGATCACGTTCATCACGACGGGGAGCGAAATCCCCGGTCGGCCGTCGCTCGGCGCATGGCTGTCGTACGGGATCGGCAGCCCGAATGATGACCTGCCCGCGTTTACGGTGCTCATCTCGCGACTGGCTCAGGGGGGGCAGACGCAGGCGTTGTTCTCGCGCATGTGGGCGGCGGGGTTTTTACCGACGAAGCACGCGGGGGTGTCGATGAGGTCGTCGGGCGATCCGGTACTGTACCTGTCGAACCCGCCGGGTGTGTCGAGCGACATGCGGCGTCAGATGCTCGACGGACTCGGCGAACTCAACCAGCAGCGACTGGCCGAAGTGGGCGACCCCGAGATCTCCGCGCGGATCGCGCAGTACGAGATGGCCTACCGGATGCAGACCTCGGTTCCCGAGTTGGCCGACATCTCGAAGGAGCCGAAACACGTCCTCGACATGTACGGCCCCGAGGTCAATCAGCCGGGTTCGTTCGCCTACAACTGCCTGCAAGCGAGACGCCTCGCCGAGCGTGGCGTCCGGTTCACGCAGGTCTTTCTGCGAGGCTGGGACCACCATGGCGGACTGCCCGGTTCGATCCGGCAACTCGTCACGGCGTGCGATCAGCCGTGCGCGGCCCTCATCAAGGATCTCAAGCAGCGCGGGATGCTCGACGAAACCCTGATCGTGTGGGGCGGCGAGTTCGGGCGCACGGTCTACAGCCAGGGAACTCTGACGAAAGACAACTACGGCCGCGATCACCATCCGCGCAACTTCACGATGTGGATGGCGGGCGGCGGCACGAAGCCGGGCATCGTCCACGGCGAGACCGACGACTTCAGCTACAACATCACCGACAAGCCGGTCCACGTGCATGATCTCAACGCCACGATCCTGCATCTGCTCGGCATCAACCACGAAAAGCTGACCTTCCGCAACCAGGGCCGCGACTTCCGCCTGACCGATGTGCATGGCAAAGTCGTCACTGATATTCTGGCGTAAGTGAGCACTTGGAAATGAGCGAACTACTTGCTGATGGTGAAAATCATGTGGAGTTCCAGGGTACTATCGCGAACGAGGATGGCTCGCCGATGGGGTCTATCGCGTCGGTGCAATCAGTGCTTACTCGGATGTTTCCCTGTCTTGTGTTTGAGTGGTCGCCGAGTGGAATTACAAAACTCGCACAAATGGATGCACGTGGCGTTGAACTTCCTCCAATGGTCCGACGTGTATTGGAGGCGCAACCATCAAATTATTGCGGGGGATTTGATGATGGCCTGTTATTGGCGGGTTTTAATATCGGTCACGAAGAGCCTGTCGTTTGCATCTGGGCTACGATCGGTGGAAAAAAGCCTGACGTTGAGATCGCACTCAGCCTGTTTGAACAGTTGGGATGGAGAATTCAATCGCCCGAACAGCTTGCAGTTCAGGTGATCGCGCCAAACCAACCGATCCACCTTACACGTCAGGCAACTTTGTTCGTCGAAGATAAACAATTCGACGCGCCGCCCCGACCGAGCGAATGAGATTACCGGCGCTAGTGTCATTACTAAGGAAACCTCGATGAGCACCGTACTCGAAGCCCCGCCGCTGGAAATGCCAGCGCCGGTTGCGATCTACACCGCAGATGACTTGCTGCAAATGCCGGATGGCGAGCGATACGAACTCGTGGACGGGGAACTTGTGGAGCGAGACATGGGCGCACTTTCAGGCTGGGTTGGTAATCGGATGGCATCGGAACTGGATCGATATGCGCAGCAACATGAAGGCTGGGCCTTCGGCGACGGCGTCGGCTATCGCTGCTATGCCGACGATTCCGAGCGAGTTCGCAAGCCGGATGCCTCGTTCGTTCGAGCCGACCGCCTGCCAAATCCTCCCGAGGGCTACATCACCATCGCCCCCGATCTGGCTGTCGAAGTCGTCTCACCGAACGACATCTATTACGAGGTCGAAGCGAAGGTCGATGAGTATCTCGGTGCGGGCGTTCGGCTGGTGTGGGTCGTCAATCCGGTCAACAAGACGGTGCGTGTCTTTCAACCCGGTCGCATTGTCGGCGAGTTCGGTGCCGACGATGAACTGACCGGCGGAGACGTGATGCCCGGCTTCACCTGCCGCGTCCGTTCGCTCTTCCCCTCCAGTCCCCAGCCCGTTCGTTGAAGAGACGGATTGAAAGTAAGACGGCATGCGCAACGAGGAATTGGCGATCTGCGGCTTGAAGGCTGTGCGGTCGCGGTTTGAGGTGAAGCCCTCTTCGATCCGGCGGCTGTTCTTTGATGAGGCGACCGCGCCGCGCGTCGGCGATGTTTGTTCGGCGCTGGCGTCGGCAAAGAAGATCTATCGCTGCGTCGAGGGTGACGAGTTGGAGAAGATCGCCGGGTCGGTCCACCACGGCGGAATCGTCGCCATCGTGGATCGTCCCGTTTTGAAGTCGCCTCATCCCGACGAGCTGCGCGAGTGGGCCGGCCGGCGCGAGCCGCTGCTGCTGCTCGACTGCATCGGCAACGTTCACAACCTCGGCGCGATCATTCGGACGGCGGCGTTCTTCGGCGTGACGAAGCTGATCCTGCCCGATCATCCCGCCGCCGCGTTGCCAACCGAGGCCACGTACCGCGTCGCCGAAGGGGGCCTCGATCATGTCGAGGTCTTTCTCGTCAAGCGTCTCGACTGGTTTGTGCATGAGCTGCGCAAGTCCTACACGGTGATCGGGGCCGACACGCGCGGCGGCCAGCCCGATCTGGCCATCTCGGGACCAAAGCCGATCGCGCTGGTGATCGGTAACGAGGAAGAGGGCCTCGACGACGACGTGGCCTCCGCCTGCGACCGCCTCGTCACCATCCCCGGCAGCGGATGGGTCGAGTCGCTCAACGTCTCGAACGCCGCCGCGATCTTGTTGTGGGAGTACACCCGCCCCCGACATCCATCTTGACCGTTTTCAAGGTCACCGATACCGTTCCGCCGACACTTCGATTCAAGACGGTCCCGACAGAAGTACCGTAGTCCCGTCGCTCCGCCGACGGGAGCGTCGCAGCGGCGGCGCACCTGCGGGGACGCACGTCCCGCCGGCGGAGCGGCGGGACGACAGTAGATTTCATTCAAGCCCTCCGCGCTCGCGAAGGAACGCCTGCGGTGGCCGGATTTCACACGCACATTGCCGTCAGTACCGCCGTGGGCATCGGCTATGCCTGCTGGGGCGGTGCGCAGTACGACTTGCCGCTTTCCAGCTGCATGCTGGCCGGGGGACTCTGCTCCATCGCCGGGATCATGCCGGACCTCGACAGCGACAGCGGCATCCCGGCGCGCGAGACCATCAGTCTGGCGGCTGCGATTGTGCCGATGCTGCTCTTCCAACGGTTCCAGGCGATGGGGATGGGCATCGAGCACATGGTTCTCTTGGGCGCACCGATCTATCTGGTGATCCGGTTTGGATTGGGATCGATCCTCAAGGCGGTGTCGGTTCATCGCGGGATGTTTCACAGTATTCCGGCGGCCATCATTGCCGGGCTGATTGGCTATTTGATCTGCGACTCGGGCGTACACCTCGTGCGGTACTACAAGGCGTTCGCGGTGACGCTGGGCTACATGACGCATTTGCTCTTGGACGAAATCTGGAGTCTCGAATTCGGAGCGGGACTGCCGCGCGTCAAGAAGTCGTTCGGCACGGCACTCAAGCTGTTCGGCGATGATGCCGGCGCGACGCTGACCACGTATTGCCTGCTGGGTTTGCTGACGCTGTTCGCCGCCAACGATCAGGGTTCGCCGGGACAGCCGCTCCCGTTTGCCTTTCGGTCTCCCACGCGAACGCCCACCGCAACTCGGCGCGTTCCGTATGAGACCGATCAGCCGGTGAGAAGACCTCGACCGGTCGAGACTCAACCGTTCACGAACTGGCCCGACAGCGTTCGGCTTGAAGAGACGCCTCGCGAGCCGCAGCTTCCTCGAGAAGACGGCTGGCAGCGTCCCCAAAATGTGCGACGGACAAGAATGGACGACGACTGGAGATGAGTGGAAGGTTGATGGTCGAAGGTTGATGGTTGATGGTCAAAACAGGGGCGTCTTCTTTGACCCTCAACCCTCGACCATCAATCCACCGCAGAACCGTGGGACAGACGCCGCCCCGCTCAGAAATGTCGGATCACCAAGGAATCGACGATGACAATTTATGACGGCGTGATGGCTTTGATCGTGGTGTACACGGTCGTGCATGGCTTTTGGCGCGGGGCCGCGTGGCAGATCGCTCCGATTGTGTCGCTGGTCGCCGGTTACATGATCGCCATGCCAATGTCGGTGACGGCGGCGCACTGGTTCGGCCAGCCGCCGCTCAACCGGTTGTTCGCCCTCGTGACGATCTACCTGCTCGTGTCGCTGACCGTGTACCTGTTCTTCCGCTCGTTTCGTGAGGGGGTCGAGAAGGCCAAGCTCACGGAATTTGATCGGCATTTCGGCGCGATCCTCGGCGGTTTGAAAGGGTTGCTCGTCACGCTGTCGGCGACGTGCATCCTGCTGATCTACGTCCCGCCTTCGCGCGAGATCATCCTCAAGTCTGAAAGCAGTTCGATCGCATCGAAGCTGATCTCGACGATCTATCCGGTCCTGCCCCATGCGATGCACGTCTTGCTCGAACCGTATCTGCACAAGCTCGGCGACCAGTTGCACCTCGACTTGCACGACCCGCACGAAGGAGACGACGGCTTCGAGCGACCGGCCGCGTCGGCACGCCGCCAGCCCCGGCTGGCACCGATCACGCTGCCACGAGGGACGCGAAACGACAGCGAATTCCGGCTCGAACCGACGCCGCAGGACGACGAGTTTCCACCGCCGGTTCAACCGAAGCGCCAGACTCCGCGCACCCCCACGCCGCTCGGCGACGATGAGTTCACCACGCCCACCCGACGGGACGACTATCCGTCGCGCGAGCCGGTCAATCCCCCGACCACCTCGCGTCCCAAGCGTCCAGTCCCACGCTCGGCCGAGGAAGACGATCCGTTTGAGGCAGCCGACCCGAATAAGGCGGCGGGGAAGCTGCGCTAGGCAACTCCGGGAGAATAACTCGCCCGTTTATAGAAGCCTGAAGCGCAAGCGAAGTCTTCCTTCGCTTGCGCTTCAGGCTTCTATCACAAACCAGACATCGTCACGCCTCATCGAACAGCGCATCCACGAAGCGGTCGGGGTTGAAGAGTTCCAGGTCGTCGATCTGCTCGCCGACGCCGACGTATTTGACCGGGATGCCCATGCGCTGGCGGATGGCCACGGTGACGCCGCCCTTGGCCGTACCGTCGAGCTTGGCGAGGATGATGCCCGTGCAGTTGGCGGCTTTCGAGAAATGTTCGGCTTGATTCAGGCCGTTCTGTCCGGTCGTGGCGTCGATCACCAGCAGACACTCGTGCGGCGCGCCGGGGACTTTCTTGCCGATCACGTTGCGAATCTTCTCCAGCTCCTTCATCAGGTTGGCCTGATTATGCAATCGACCCGCCGTGTCGATGATGAGCACGTCCACGCCTGCCTTGAGCGCCTCGTCGCAACCCGCGAACGCGACGCTTGCGGGATCGACACCGCTCGGTCGAGTCACGATCGCGCAGCCGATCCGCTGGCTCCACAGTGTGAGTTGCTCGACAGCCGCCGCGCGAAACGTGTCGCCTGCGGCCAGCATCACGCTCTTTCCCTGGGAGGTCAGCAGCTTGGCGATCTTGGCGATCGATGTCGTTTTGCCGGTGCCGTTGACTCCCGTCACGAGGATCACCGTCGGCTTGCCGTCTGAGAATTTGAGCGGCGACAGCGGGCGTTCGGGATCCCACGTCACGTCATCCTGGCCGCGCAGGATCGACTTCAGCGTTTCCTTCACAGTCGCCCAAACGTCGCCGAGCACCAGTGTCCGCCCGAGATACTTCGTGCGCAGTTCGCCCACGATTTGCGAAGAGGCGGCCACGCCCATGTCGGTCCGAATCAGACGGGCTTCAAACTGTTCGAGCTTCGCTTCATCAAGAATCTCGCCCGACTTGAACAGGTCGCGGACATCGGTCTGCAAAAGCTGCTTGGTCTTGAGCAGTCCCTGCTTGAGTTTCTCGAACAGGCCCATGGTGCGGTGGTCTCGTCAGGTGAATTCGGTTCCGTCGGGAGGGTCGGCCCGATGATAGGGGCGACCGCCACGACCGGCAACCGGCTCGAATCCCGACTCAGGGCCATCGCCTTGTTGAATCTGGGAGATTGGGTGCCACGGTCACGGAGCTGCGACGTGGCCGTGAGATTGGGAATCAGCCGTTCACGTCCGCGCA
>JAYUFF010000884.1:0-3884 GCA_043738825.1 Schlesneria sp. | reverse complement strand
GCCGTAGAACTCCACCTCACACGACTGCCCCTCGTGAACCTGCGAGACCTTGGCCTCGGGCACGTTGGCCGCGACGAGCACCATGTGCTCGGCCGCGCTTGAGAACACCACCGGCTCAATCCCCGCCTGAGACAGTTCGCGTTCAATGGCCGACTTCTGCTTGAGGGCCACACGCAACGCGGACTGCGCCGCGAAGATGTCCTTCTCGCCCTGAAGCTGTGCCTTCAGCAACGCGGACTGCGCCTGACGCAAATCCTTCTCCGGAATGGTGCCGCTGGTGAGCGACTCGAACCGCTTGAGGTTCGTTTGCAGGAAGGTCGTTTCAGCGGCGGCCAGCTCCGTCGTCTTGGTCAACTGACTCTCGGCGAACACAATTTCATTCTTGGCTCGCAACCAGTCGGCATACGACGTGGACAATTCCGACGAACTGAACTGCCACCGATCTTCAATCAGTTCGGATCCTTCACGAATCCGCGCGAGAATCGTGCCGCTGACGCTGAGCAGTGGCAGCGAGATCTTCTCGGACGCGACTTCAAACGTCGCCAGTTCTTTTTGCAGTGGCGTCTCGTGCGCGACGGCGAGCAACCCTGCGGACACGACCCGCACCGGCTCGATCGTGATGACTGGCTTCGCGTCATTCGCGGGCTGTGTGACGGGCGGCTGATGCGGACGAAGCAACTGGGCCACGACGGCAGCCGTCGCGACGATGGCTCCCAGCATCCAAGTGCCTCGCCAAGCCTTGGTCTTCCACGTCAACCCGCCCGAGTGGGCTGGTGCAGAGATCCGATCCGTCATTGATGTATTCCGCGAGGAGAAAGGAGCCGCGTCAGCAAAATACGAATGTGCCGCAGTCCCCTCGGCTCTTCGTCACGAGTCTAGTTGGTCCAAGAAGCCATAACCAGCTTGCACAATTGTCATGAGCGGTTTGTGCGATTACGGTCTTCGATGTCCCCACACTTGAGCACATTTCAAAACTGGTTATACCTCGCGCGGCCCTGAATGAGACGTTTACGTTTAGCCCCAACGCCATCGGCGTGGGAGCAGGCGTGGGCCAACCGTGAATTGCTCGCACGCCGTTGGCGTAGCGGCTAAACGTCTCACTTCAGGCCGCGTGGAGTATAGAAGCGGTTTCAAAAGTAACCCGCAGCGTGAGCGAGGGCGATTCCACGCTGGACATCCCGATGCCCTCGCTTACCAGCCTGTTGAAAAATGTAGGACGGGCACTCTTGCCCGTCGGTTTTCAAGCTGAAAGACGGGCAAGAGGGCCCGTCCTACAGGGTTATTCAACAGGCTGCTACGTTGCGGGTTACTTTCAGGGTTTTGAAACCGCCTCTTACCACACGCGCAGAACCGTCAAAGCTCAAGGTCATCGCCTTTTTCAAGTTGGGTGCCACGGTCACGGAGTCCTCGACGCAGCCGTGTGAGGATGTCAAGTCGATTTCCCAATCTCACGGCCACGTCGAGGACTCCGTGACCGTGGCACCCGATTCCCAGATTCAACAAGGCGATTGCCCTGTCAATGTCTCCGCCCCGGCCGCGGCGCGTGGTGATACTCGGCAGTCTTCGCCGAATCGCCGCCGAACCTGACGCTCAAAGTCCGCTCATTCGGAAGAACGAGACCCCTCGTACCCCACCATCCGTTCCCACCGTATCAACCCCTTCAATTCGTTCGAGTCATTCCACGGGCATCGTCGATACCTTCGGTGAGACTGCGAAAGTTGATGCCTGCGCTCATCGCGTCAAATGCGTGATGTCTTGTCCGGAGTTGTTTCACGTGCCTGTTGTGCTCTCACGGCGAACGCACTTCATCAGCCCGTTGGTGCTGTGGCTGATTCTTTCGACGGGATGCTCATCGACTCGAACGGCTCGAGTGGGGGGCGTGGATCGCTTCACATCGTCCTCCCCCGGCAAGGCGGCTGTTGCCGGGACGCGGCCTTCCCCGACACGCTCGCGACAAACGGCGGACGTTGACTCGACCGACGATCTCGCCGGGGAAGGCACGGCTTCGCCGGAAGGAGACACCACGGGCACGACGCAGTTATCTGCATCCAAGTCGCCGCGTTCCGTGGCTGACTCCACGAGCAAACCGATCCGACAAATGAGTGGCGTCAGGGAGGAGAGGCCCCCGGTGAGCCTCACCGAATCGACCGCGATTGCCGCGCCCGTCGATGGCATGGTGGGGGAGAGTGGATCGCCTTTCGTCCGTTTGCAGATTCCCAAGGAGTTACCCGGCGCAGAGGCTCCCCAGATCAAACTGCCACTGCGCGACGCGAACGATGTCGAAGGCCACTCGCAATACATCGAGAAGATTTTCGGCGACCTTCCCGCGCTGGCACAAGGGCGCGTGAAGACCCACGGACAGGGACGGAGTTACAGACTGGACGAACTGCAAGCCCTCGCGCTGTCCGCGAACCCGCTGATGTCGCAGGCCGACGCGCAGGTGATCGCTCTGCGCGGGACAGCCCTGCAAGCCGGCCTGCATCCCAATCCGACGCTCGGCTACGAAGGGGATACCGTCGGCTCGGCTGGCACTCCGAACTATCAGGGCGGCTACATCAACACGACGATCAAAACGGCGGGCAAACTGAGACTGGCCGAGTCCGTCGCGAACGTCGATGTCTGGAATGCCGACCTGCTGCGCCAGAAGACCCGCATCGACCTCATCACGCAGGTGCGCGGGGCCTACTTCGCCACGCTGATCGCGCGCGAGAACATCAAAGTCACCGAGGCACTCGTCCGGTTCACCGACAGCGTGTATCGCATTCAAGTCGATCAGCTCAAAGGGGGGCTGATCTCCGCTTACGAACCCGTTCAACTGCGAGCACTCGCGAACCAGGCGCGGATGTCGCTTTCGCAGGCGCGCAACCGTTACGACGCCGCGTGGCGACAGCTCGCCGCGACGGTCGGCGTTCCCGACCTGCAGCTGGGCGAACTCGAAGGAACCACGGATGTTCCCCTCCCCGTCATCGACTACGACGCGCTGTTGCCCTATATCTTGTCAAATCATACGGATGTCCTCGCCGCGCGCAATATGGAAGTTCAGGCTCGATACAACCTGCGTCTGCAAGAGGTGACTCGCATTCCCGACCTCCTGTTCTATACGGCGGTGCAGAAGGACTACACGACACGGCCCATTTATCGCACCACCTACAATATGCAGGTGGGCGTTCCCGTGCCCGTGTTCGACCGGAATCAGGGCAATATCCTGAACGCTCACGGAAGTTTGTTGAAGGCGGCGCAGGAGGCGGCGCGCGTTCAGAACGACCTCGCCACGAAACTGGCCGATGCGATTGAACGCTACGAGAACGCCAGCAGCATGGTCGCGATGTACCGCGATCACATCCTGCCCGATCAGGCGCGCGGCTATCGCGGGGTCTACGAGCGGCATCAGCAACAACCGGAGATCGTGGGCTTTGCCGATGTCGTCAGCGCGCAACAGACCTTGTTAAACTCGATCGGCATCTATATCGGCTCACTCGCGGCGCGCTGGCAGGCATTGACCGACATCGCCTCGCTGCTCCAGATCGAGACCCTGGAGGGCCTGCAAACCGTGATGCTGACCAGCCCCGGCATGTCTCCCGAACTCACACCCGACGCGCCCCAGCTCATTCCTCCCAGCCCGGCCGCCGATCGGCCGCGATGAGCTCGATGGTCGTGCGCTGAACCTGTCGCCAATCCAAATCGCGCGATCAACTTGAGCCACCGCAGTGGCTCGTTCCAAGGAAGAGGGAGCCGCTCGCTCACACCCCTTCCGCTTCCAACCGCTGCTTGCACCGGGGCGGGGCGGCCCTGCTCGAACCGACTATACCTCACGCGGTCGTCGATGAGACGTTTCCTCAGTTCGAGTCTTGGTGAGCCGGGCGGCGTAAGCCCCCGGACTCTTG
>JAYUFF010000883.1:0-3885 GCA_043738825.1 Schlesneria sp. | reverse complement strand
GGCCGCAAGGCTTTGGTGGCCAGTTTCCAGAACCACCGTCCTACACGACACTGACCAATCGCTGGAGCGATTCGTGATGAGCCAAGTCAATAGGTGCCCTAAAGTGAGTGCCATCGGGCTGACTCCGCCCCGCTCCGAAAGACAAGATGGGGAGGGGCTGACGCCCGAGAGCTGGGTTGTAAGTGTTGCAAGGTCTCGATGAAGACATCGCCCCGCATTTGTAGCTTCTGCTCGCGATCTCTGCCGTCAGAGCTTGCCCAATCCGGACTGGCTGGCGAACTGATACGACTCGCGCGATCCGTGGTCTTTCGGTGATCGGTCGAACCGACGCGAGCCACCACAAACTCTACGCACAACAACGATCAGACTCAGTCCGCAGCAGGTTCTGCCGGTTAGAATTGAGCCTGTCTCCCGATTGCCTCGCCCCACCCAACGGCTTCGTTTCACGACGAGCCTGCGGCATCGCGTGTGCATTCCAACCGGATCGTATGAAGGCGACGGGATGTCGCCAGGGATGCGTGCCACGACGGTGCGGCTTGCCGGATCAGACGTGTTCGTCGCGGACGAACCGTCACCGCGAGGAGTTTGTCTCTCTTGAGACCGCGAGAGGAAGCCATGCCGAATCGGAACTGGTGGGGAACCGTGATGCGATGTCTGTTGTTGGCCGCGTTGATGCTGAGTGACTGCTCGCCCGCAGGGGCCGCCGATCCGCCAACCGCGCCGGCAGCGCCAACTGTGACGGCCACACCCGCCGCGCCGACCGATGAACAGCGTCGGTCGGCCGCCGTGGCACTCAATTACAGCCGCGCGGCGCTGCACCGGATTCGTCGCAATCCGTCCGTGCGCGTGATGGTCGAGGAGCAGGAGAAAATCCTGAACCACCTGAACCTGAACGGCATCGCCGACGAAGAGGTGATGAAACTGTACTCGTCGGTCCTCGATGAAGTCGCGCAAATTCAAATCGCCGACCGCGAGCGTGAAGTGCTGCGCGAGAAGTATCGCCGAGCGTTCAGTCGCGATCTCGGGATCAATGCGTTTGAGATCGCCGCGCAGGTCGCGACCGCTCGGTACGTCTCAGCCGTGCGGACCGGAGCCAACAGTTGGTGGGACCACCGCAACCAATCGGCCTCCAAGGAACTGGACCTGTGGCAGGTCGATAAAAAGCGCATGGTGAGTGTCGTGGACAAGTCGAATCAGTTCCTCGACACGTCGTGGAAGATGGCTCGCGCGAAGCAGATTCCCGACAAGTGGCTCGTCCGCAACGATGACCTCGACAAGCTCGAAGAGGCTTGGAACGAGAAGGACACGACGGTGCGCCTGCGTGTCCTCAAACGCATGGAATCGTTCATGGAGTGCTATCCGCCGTACTACTACTACGTCGCGCGGACGCAGCAGTCGATGGGGCAGCTCTTCGCCGCCACCGAGACCTACGAGAAGCTGGCAACGCTCGGCAGCGGCCACTTCCGCAAGGACGAAATGCTGGCGGCGGGTCTCGCCAATCGAGCGTTCATTCAGGCGTTTCTCGGTCAGCCGGGTGCGCCCGAGACGGCGATGAAGGCCCTCGAATTCTCAACCGATGCGTGGGAGGCGAACCTTGTCTGCGCATCGGTCTTGGAAAAGTATGGCCGTCATCAGGAGGCCGAGGACGCGATCCTGCGCAACATCGACGTGAACCTCGAACGGTCCCAAAGCCGCGTCGCGCTGCTGGGCGTTTACTATCACAGCGACAACCGTCCCGAGTTGGCCGCGCGGCTGACCGACCCCGAGTGGGTGAAGGAGATCTCCGCCGCTCAGCTCATACTCTGCGCGGCCAAGCTGGCTCCGGCCATCCCGCAACCGGTGTCCGATCAATTGCAATCGTCGCTGCAAGGGACGCCGCGCTTGGTGTTCGGCAAGGATGACTTCGTGTTGTCGGCCAGCCCGACGTGGCAACTCCAGACCGCAACCATCGCGCTGCACATTGGCGACAAAACGTTCACGTCTCCGCGAGTCGCTGCTGGTCGCGATGCGATGCTCATCAGTTTTGATGGCATCGCCGAATTCGGAGCGCCACTCGCGCCGAACAACGACCACCGGGAGATCTCCGTGACGATCAAGTACCCGGACTCGGCCCCCGTGAAACTGCGGTTGAAGTCGGGCGGAGGCGACTCGCGCTCATCGACCGATGGCGCGGGAGGCGTTTCGCTCTCCAGTCGCCAGCATCCCGTCTATCGCGTGTCGGCGCTGGAGCAGAACGACGTGAAGCTGTCGCTGCGCAACGGCCCCTCGGCCGACATCACCGATGTCCTGGTTCCGGTCTCGCGTTCGACGGCCAAACCGGTGCTGGACGAGGAGTCGTCTGAAGGGGACGCCGAGGACAAGGCGCTCACCACGCCCTCGGTCAAGGTTCCGACTGCGACGACCAGCGGGCGATGACATTCGATCAGTCCGCGTGCCGGTTGACGCCTTGTCGGAACGGGCCTACTCTGACCCCGCCAATTGGCGATGGACGCCGCGACCGTTTCCTTCACCGTCTGGTCGATGTCATGAAACTCAAGATTCTGGTTCATCAAGCGGAAGAGGGCGGCTATTGGGCTGAAGTGCCGGCCCTGCCGGGATGCGTGACCGAGGGCGACACGCTGGAAGAAACGTTGGCCAACGTGCGCGAAGCCGCCGAGGGATGGCTGGAAGTCTCGGCCACACGCACGCCGCCCGATCCCGAAGCACAGTTGGTGGAGATCGAGTTGTGAAGAGCGTGTCGGGCAAGCACCTTTGCAAGGTCTTGGAACGACAAGGTTGGACCCTGCAACGAATCCGCGGTAGTCATCATATTTACACACAACCCGACAACTCCACGATTCTCACCGCCCCCGTCCATTCCAACCGAGACTTGAAGCGGGGAACACTGGGGCAGATCCTGAAGGCCGCCGAACTCAGCGAAGATGACCTGTAACACTTCGTCGGGGGCCGGACATCAACTCCAACTACTTCGAGAGGCTTGTCATGCTGTTGCGATCGTTCGCGTTCGTCATGGCCATTGTTCCGGCAACCGCCATCGTCTCGCTGGCCGCTGATTTTCCGATCGACAAGCTGGATGATTCCGGCTTTGAAACCGTGCTCGATGGCAAGTCGCTCCAGGGCTGGCACGTGAGCACTCAGACCGGACACAGCGGTGCCAGCATGCACACCAGCGGCGGCAAGTGGGTGCTGGAAGACGGAGCCGTCGTCGGCAGTCAGGACATTCCGGGAAACGGTGGCATCATTCTGACCGATCGCCAGTTCGGCAACTTTGAAGTGATCGTCGAGATGAAAAACGACTTCGGTCCCGACAGCGGCCTCTTCCTGCGCAGCAATGAGCGGGGACAGGCGTATCAGTACATGGTCGATTACCACGACAACGGCAACCTCGCGGGTATCTACGGTGAGGGCCTGTCGGGCGGCATCAATCACAAGAACTTCGACTTCCTCGACGATGTCACGAAGATTCAGACGAAGGACTCGCTGATCCCGTGCCCGATCAAGCCGGCCGACTGGCCCGCCTTTTGGAAGCACGGCCAGTGGAACGAACTGCGGGCGCGGATCGAGGGCAATCCGCCGAAGATCACGACCTGGGTGAACAAGGTTCGCTTCATGGAGTTCACCGACACCGAGCAGCGTCACCCCGACGCCGGGAGCATCGCCCTGCAAGTCCACGGCGGCGGCGACTTCACCAAGCAGTTTGTCCGCTACCGCAACGTGCGAGTGAAGACGTTGAAGTGACACGACAGCACACGTTTTGTCCCCTCGCCCCCGGCTTTGTGGGGGAGAGGGCTAGGGTGAGGGGGCCGAACGGTGATGACGATCTCCAAACAAAATCAACATCGTCATCTGACCGTCAACGCTCGACGATTCGCCTCTCGCCGAAAG
>JAYUFF010000882.1:0-3890 GCA_043738825.1 Schlesneria sp. | reverse complement strand
GACCATGATCGAGGTTCCTTGGAAGGGGTGAGCGACACGGACAGAGCAGACTTGCGAACGGGAAGCGTTGAGAACGAGAAGCGTTGCAATCGTGAAGTGTTGCGCACGTGAAGCGTTGAGATCAACCAGCAGCCATCAACACCGCATCAGACTCACCGCCGCCGCGTCAGACTCACGCAGCACGCTTCCCACCAGAACGGCGAAGCGGGCGAAACCGTAACGACTTCGCGCCGAGAATTACAAACGGCCGCGCCCCAGAACGTCCTCTTTAGCGGGCAGAGTCCACATACCGGGTGGCCCCGCACCTCGTGGTGCCCAGAGACATCGCGGAGTGTCCAGGGCCATCGCCTTGTTGAATCTGGGTGATTGGGTGCCACGATCACGGAGCTTCGGTTGAGCGAATCCACTTGGGGACTGCCGGATGCTCATGCTGGCTCAGTCGGTCGAGGAGTCGAGACGGCTCGGTCTCGACGACGAACAGCCGACGATGTTCATCGCGGCAGAAGCCGTCGGCGATTGAGCGGTCGATCATGGCGACGAGCGGATCGAAGTAACCGGCCACGTTGAGCAGACCGATCGGCTTGCGATGCAGCCCAAGCTGCGACCACGTCAGCACCTCGAACAGCTCTTCGAACGTGCCGAGTCCGCCGGGCAGGGCCACGAATCCATCAGCCAGTTCGGCCATCAGCGCCTTCCGCTCGTGCATGTCGTGCGTGACGCGGAGGTCGCTGATTCCCTCGTGCAGCAATTCCTTGGTGGCGAGGAACTGCGGGATGACTCCGATCACGTGACCGTTCGCGGCGAGGACCGCGTCGGCGACCGCTCCCATCAGTCCGACGCTACCGCCGCCGTAGACGAGTTCGATCCGCTCGTGAGCCAGCAGCGTCCCGAAGGCCCGCGCGGCCTCACGATGCACGGGGTCGAACCCCGCGCTGGAACCGCAAAAGACACAGAGCCGTTTCAGGGAGAGCACGAGGCGACTCGACGAGGTGATTTCGGAAGTCAGTCGTTCCAAATTCGTGGCGGACGCTGCCAGCGTCCGCGTTCTGGCTTGCACAGAGAGTCACGCCGACGCAGGCTGCGTCGGCCACGATTCCACGAACTTGGAACTGCTGGATGAGGTTCGCTGCCGTTTGCGGCGGCGGATGATACCATCGGCCGTTGTGTTCCACCTCATCACATCGCTGCGCCGATTGCTCGCGACCACCTGGCCTTCGGCCGTCGTGGCGGTCGTCGCTTGGATCAGCATCGTCGTCGCGATCGATCCGGCGGGAAGCTATCCCAACATGCCCGAGGGGCCGGGGCTGACGGTCGATGAAATCTTCAACGTCGAGCAGGGTGTGTTGCTGGTCGAGCAGGCCCGATCGCTGGGTTGGTTGAATCTCGTTCCCGGTACGTCGGTGGAAGCCTTCAAGCCCGAGAACCAGTACCTGCCAGATCATCCTCCGCTGGGACGTTACTGGCTCGGCGTGCATCACCACCTGACGTGGTGGCTTGCTCCGCCGTTTGAGCCGGAGGGTCCGTTCGTGACGGCGTGTGCCCGCACGGGATCGGCCACCGCGTTCGCGCTGACGGTCTGGCTGATCGGCATCGCGGCGACGAGTTGGTTTGGTCGAGCGGCCGGTCTGTTCGCGAGCCTCGCCCTCGTCCTGATGCCGCGAGTCTATGGTCACGCACATCTGGCTTCTCTCGAAACGATCACAAACCTGACGTGTACCACCGCCGTGCTGTCAGTGGCCGCGTGGTGGAACGGTGCCGCGCCGCCGTCGCGCCGAGTCGCGCTGCTGACGGGCGTCGTGATGGGCCTCGCACTGCTGACGAAGATTCAGGCGGTCCTCATCCCGATCCCGGTCATTCTCTGGGCGCTGTGGCGCTGGCGGACGAAGGCGATCGTGCCGCTGCTCGTGTGGGGAGTGACGGCCAATGTCGTCTTCTTCGCCCTCTGGCCGTACCTGTGGCTAGATCCGGTCGGACACTTTCTGGAATACCTCGGTCGCACGACGAACCGCTCGACGATCCACTGCTTCTACTTCGGAGTCCGCTACGACGACAAAGCGGTCCCGTGGCACTACCCATTCGTGATGTTCGCGGTCACGGTGCCGGTGGGGCTGCATGTGCTGGGAGCGTGGGGGCTGTGGAGGGAGAGGTCAGAAGTCAGAAGTCAGGAGTCAGAAGGAGCGGACGATGATCGCTGGCGAGTTTGGTTGTTGCTCGCCTGCACGGTGTTTCCGCTGATCGTGTTCGCTCTGCCGGGAGTGGCCGTGTACGACGGCGAGCGTCTGTTCCTAACGGTGTTTCCGCAGTGGGCGATCTTCGTGGGACGGGGACTGAGTCATGCTTGGTCGATTGTTTCGCGATCTGTTGCTCCTTTGATTCTCCGTTGTCTGCTGAGTTGCGCGTTAATGTGGCTATTCACAATTTCGATTCATCTCCGTCCCTGTCAATTGTGCTACTACAACGAACTTGTCGGGGGACTGTCCGGAGCGGATCGACTTGGCATGGAGGTCGATTATTGGGGCGTCGGTGTCTCACGAGATCTTCTCCAAGCCGTTGCGTCGCGAATGGAACACAGTGGCCAGTTGGCAATCGGACCGACGCTTCATCAGTTTCAGGCAGATGAGTATCGCCGCCAATCGCCAATTTTGCGGCAGCGGCAGATCACAGTCATTGCTGCCGAGACAGTTGCAGCTTCGCGGGTGAAGGCCATCCTCTTCCGACGCCGCGCAGACCTTGCGCCAGACCGAGCGCGGATGACCCCCAGGGTAAGATTTCCGAACCGATGGTGGGGCCGCGACTTCGTCGGGCCATTCATCGTCACACTTGCAGGTGACTCCAACGATATGCAGAAACCAGAAGCCCCCTCACCCTAACCCTCTCCCCGCAAAGCCGGGGCGAGGGGACAAGACGAAGACTCGCAGATGACCTCTCAAGTTGAAGCTGCCTCCTCACTCGAACGTTACAGCCGCCAGGTGCGGTTTGCCGGGATTGGTGCCGACGGGCAGGAGCGGCTGCGTGCGGCGAGGGTGTTGTTGTGCGGGTGCGGTGCGCTGGGGACCGTGCTCGCCGACACGCTGGTTCGGGCGGGAGTTGGGTTGCTGCGGATTGTCGATCGGGATTTTGTCGATCTCTCCAACTTGCAGCGTCAGGTGTTGTTCGACGAGCAGGACGTGGCCGGGCATTTGCCGAAGGCGATCGTTGCGGCGGACAAGTTGGCAAGAGTCAACTCGCAGGTGACGCTCGAACCGCATGTGGCCGATGTCGATTGGCGGAACGTGCGCGAGTTCGCTCGCGATGTGGACCTGATCCTCGACGGAACCGACAACTTTGAGACACGGTTCCTCATCAACGATGTCTCGCTGGAGACTGGCATCCCGTGGGTCTATGCCGGAGTCGTCGGCAGCCACGGTCAGACGATGGCGATCTTTCCAAATGAGTCGGCCTGTCTGCGATGCGTGATCGAGTCGCCTCCCGATCCGGGATCGACCGAAACGTGTGATACAGCGGGCGTGATTGCTCCCGCGATTCACATGGTCACGGCGCTGCAATCGGCCACGGCGCTGAAGATTCTTTCGGGACAGAGGCAACTCGTCGAACCGAAGCTCACGATTGTCGATGTGTGGGACGGCACGTTGCGGCAGATGAATCTGAGCGGCCTGCGTGAGCGAGGCGAGTGTCCGGCCTGTGGGCCTCAACAACGACGCGACTGGTTGAGTGGTGGGCAGACCTCGCAATCGACGGTCTTGTGCGGACGGAACTCGGTGCAGATTTCGCCCGCTCAACCGGCGAGTTTATTACTCGAAGACCTCGCGGCGAAGTTGTCGCTGCTGGGCGAGGTGACTCGCAACCCGTTCCTGCTCCGGTTTCAGCCGACCGGTGACGAACGGCAACTC
>JAYUFF010000881.1:0-3892 GCA_043738825.1 Schlesneria sp. | reverse complement strand
TCTGAGACGGCTCTGTATGCCATCGGCGGCATCCTGCATCACGCTCCCGCGCTGATGGCCTTCTGCTGCCCGACGACCAACAGCTACAAGCGACTCGTCCCCGGCTTTGAAGCGCCGATCAACCTGTCGTACAGCAGTCGCAACCGGTCGGCGGCCATTCGCATTCCGGTCCACACGCCGCGCCCGGAGAACAAGCGGATCGAGTTCCGCTGCCCCGATGCCTCCTCGAACGGATACCTCGCGATGTCGGCGGTATTGATGGCGGCCATCGACGGCATTCAGCGCCGCCTCGACCCCGGCCGTCCGCTCGACAAGGACTTGTACGACTTGGCCCCGGACGAACTGACCGATGTCCCCAAGACACCGGCCTCGTTGGAAGAGTCGCTCGCCGCGCTGCGGCGCGATCACCAGTTCCTGCTTCGAGGCGATGTCTTCACCGAAGACGTGATCGACACTTGGATCTGGTACAAGACCGAAAAGGAAGTCGAGGCCCTGCGCCAACGACCTCATCCGTTCGAGTTCGCGATGTACTACGACATCTGAGCCGTCGGCGAAGGGGCCTGCTCTCGATGAGCCCTGCTCGGAGTGATCTCGTGCCCGCTGCGACTCCATCCGCCGTCTTCATCAGTTACGCCTCGGCCGATCTCGCGCTGGCCGAGGAGGTTCATCGCCGGTTGACGGCGGCCGGGCTGAGCGTCTGGTTCGACAAGGCGCGGCTGCGGCCCGGTTGCGATTGGCACAAAGAGATTGAAGCGGGGTGCGAGGCGAGCCGGTTGGTGTTGCCCGTTCTCACGCCGCGCTGGAAGCTGTCGGAGTGGACGAAGTTCGAGACCTATGGGGCCGAAGCGACCATTCCGCTGATGTTCGAGGGCACCTTCGCGGAGATCTTCACTCCGCCGCTCACGCGCTTTCAGGGGCTGGCGATTGATCTCGCGCAGGCGGACGAAGCCGCGTGGGAACGATTGCTGACGGAGATTCGGGAGTCGTTCGCCCGGCCCGCTCCGGACAAGTTGGCCCGGCTGGCGGAGGTGCGTTACGCCGCCAATCCGTACTTCGTCGGGCGTGAGGCGGACCTCATTCGGATTCATGAGGCTCTCCACGAAAATCCGTCAGCCGTCCTGACGCAGGGGCGGGTGCGAGCGATCACCGCGCTCGGCGGCATTGGCAAGACGACGCTCGCCCGGCAGTACATCGAGAAGTTCTGGCGGTGTTATCCGCAGATCTTTTGGGCCGATTGCCGGCTCGGTGTCGAAACGGAGTTCGCCCGGTTGTGTGAGCTGCTCTTCCCGGAGACTCGTGCCGAGACCAACGTCGGTCAGAAGGCCCGGCGCGCGCTGCGGGAACTGCAAACCCGCAGCGATCGGCTGTTGATCCTCGACAATGCGGAGGACGAGGCGTCGATTCAGGCTTGGATTCCCAAGACGGGTCACTGCCGGACGCTGATCACGTCGCGGTTTGCCGGTTGGTCGGCGGCCGTGAAGTCGTTCCACTTGGACGTGCTCGAACCGGAGCCAGCCCGAACGCTCCTGACCACCCGCGCGGGTCGCGGCGACTTCGCGCAGCTCGACCCCGCCGAGCAAACCGCCTGCGAGGCCCTCGCCAAGGAACTCGGCTACCTGCCATTGGCGTTGGAGCAGGCTGCCGCGTACATCGGGCAGCAAGGACCGCAGTTCTCGTTCGTCGATTACCTGCGGCTGTACGGCGAAGCGACGGCCGAGCTGCTCGCGGCGGGAGTCCTGGGATCGACCGAGTACCCCGACTCGGTGATGACGACCTGGGCGACGACGCTGAGGAAACTCGATCCCGCACCCAAAGCGATTCTGCGCCTCTGCGCGTTCCTGGCCCCGACGCCGCTGCCGTTGACAGTTCTGACCGGCGGCTCTCAGACACTACTGGACGAGTCGGCGGCCGTGGCTGGCTCGCCGGTCTCTCCACCGAATCACATCGAAGCCTGGGTCCGGCAACAGGTGGCACAACTGCGGGACTTCTCGATGGTCGAAGTTGACGGCCAGTCGATCACGCTCCATCCCCTAGTCCAAACGGTCCAACGGCTGAGCCTCGCCGCGTCTCCCGCCGAACACCGCGCCACACTGGAGCGATCCCTCCACTGGATCAATGCCGCCTTCGTCGGTGAACCGAGCGACGTGCGTACCTGGCCGACGCTCGAACCGTTCGTCCCTCACACCACCGCCGTCGTGCGTCACGCCGACCAGATCGCCGTCACCGAACCAACCACTCTGCTGATGAGCAAACTGGCGGCGTTGCTGTTCACAAAAGCGATGTACGCGGAGGCCGAGACGCTGATGCGCCGTGCGCTCGCCATCGACAAGCAGTCCTATGGAGCCGAGCACCCCGATGTCGCCATCGATCTCAACAACCTAGCGAGCCTGCTTATGGCCACGAACCGTCTGGACGAGGCCGAGCCGCTGATGCGCCGCGCGCTGACGATCGATGAGCAGTGCTACGGAGTCGAGCACCTCAAAGTTGCCATCCGACTCAACAACTTGGCGCAGGTGCTCAAGGCCATGAATGATTTGGTGGAAGTCGAGCCAATGATGCGCCGCGCGTTATCAATCAACGAGCAAGTGTTTGGCGGCCAACACTCTACCGTCGCGGCGACCCTTAACAATCTGGCAGTATTTCTCTTGGCCACGAACCGTCTGACGGAGGCCGAGCCATTGATGCGCCGTGCATTGGCGATCAATGAGTATGCTTTTGGTGCCGAACACCCAAATGTCGCGAGAAGCCTCAACACATTGGCGCAGCTACTCAAGGCCACGGAGCGTTACTCAGAGTCTGAGCGTTTGCAGCGCCGCGCGCTGGATATTGACGAGCGAGCGTACGACGCCGAACACCCACAGATTTCGATTCGCCTCAACAACCTTGCGATGTCGCTACATAACATGGATCGCCAAGCAGAAGCCGAGCCGCTCATGCGCCGCGCTTTGGAGATTGCCGAAAAGGCTCATGGTGCTGATCACCCAAATGTCGCAATCCGTCTCAGCAACTTGGCCCAAATACTACGAGCTATGAACCGTCTGGCCGACGCCGAGCCGCTGATGCTCCGCGCGCTGGCCATCGACGAACTGTCCTACGGAGCAGAGCACCCCGAAGTCGCGCTTGGGTTAATGAATTTGGCGGTCTTGCTGAGGGAGACCAAGCGGTTAACAGAAGCAATACCACTGATACGGCAGACAATCGCCATCTATCGCCACTCGAAGAACCAGAACGGCTACGAGCATCCGGAGTGGACGAACGCATTGAACCATTATCTCGACATGCTCCAGGCGACTGGCCTGTCAAAGTCCGACGTGGACGCCGCTTTGCAGAACTTGATGGCCGAATAGAAACGCGGCCCACTTGGAGTGCGGTGCGACCCAGAGGGTGCCCCGACACCGCTTTGGCATTTTGGATTTTGGGTTCGTGACGGCTGGCCTCGGTCACGGAATCAGGCCACCGAACGAGCGGAAAAATGCCAAAGCGGTGTCGAGCCACCGCACTCCAAAATCGGAGCCAGCCCGACATGGCCACCGACTTCAAAGTAGCCATCACCGCTCCGCGTGATGAGCCTGACGCGAACCGGCCTGTCAGTCTGCACAGGTTCCCCTGCGAGGCTCATCACGCTGAGCGGTGATGGCTACTTTGGGCTGAGGCCACGCACTCTTTCATCGGAAGGGCGGCGTTCGGCAACGATGCCGCGCTCCTGAAAGCGATGGGCCGACCGCAGTCCGACGTGAACGTCTCGCCGAACTCTCCGTCCTTGCGGTGCGAGCTACTTCGCCCCCGGAGGGGTCTCAAGCGACTTGATCTCGGGATGATTGAGCAGGAAGGCTCGACGCTGGTCGGCGAACTGCTTGAGGCCCATGTGCGGGCGACCTCGTTGTTCAGCGGC
>JAYUFF010000880.1:0-10295 GCA_043738825.1 Schlesneria sp. | reverse complement strand
CGGTGGGGAGCGCGACCAGTCCTCCCAGTTTGAGAACCGAGGCGGCCATCTGCGGCGTGATTGAAAGTTCGGCGGCTGACATGCCCGAGGTTATACCGGAACGCGGCAGAGCGGCGAATCGTGCCGGGCGATTGGCCCTCGTGCTTTGTCACAGCTAAGAATGGGGGTTGTTGTCGTAGCCACGTTCGCCAGAACGTGGGCGAGACCCTGGATTGACCTCACGCTCTGGCGAGCGTGGCTACGACTACGACAACAACCCCATTCTTAGGTGTGACGAAGCACTAACCCTCTCTCCCCTCAAGTCGGGCGGGAGAGGGGACAAGAACAGACGACCACCAATTCACGACGGCACCCTTCCGTGCCTCACTACTGGTTTACCAGTTGACAGCTACGGCTGATCCAGTAGACTGCCCGGCGACTTGAAGCGGGTCGTTCGTGAGGGAGGTGAAGAAACATGGCTCGACCGAAGCAGCCGCATCCGACGCCGGGGGAACTGGAACTCCTGCGGATTCTGTGGGAGCGCGGTCCCTCGACGGTAAGGGAGGTCTTGGAGTTGGTTCCGCAGGCGCGGGCGTACACGTCGGTGATGAGCCTGCTGACCGTGATGGCCGACAAGAAGCTGGTCACTCGCAAGCCCGATGGCCGGGCGTTTCGTTACTCCGCGAAACAACAGCCCGGTCAGACCGAGAGGAAGCTGCTCGGGCATCTGCTCGACCGCGTGTTCGACGGTTCGACGACGGCCCTCGTCGCGCGGCTGCTCGAACAGTCAAAGCCGTCGCCGGATGAGCTCGATGAGATCCGCAGGCTGATTGATGAGTACAAGCGGAAGGGCGGGTGAAGTCGCGTCGCGACGGCTTTACTTCACACCCCTCGGCGGGAATGGAACAAGGCCGAAGACGGAAGAGAAGAACCCCTCACCCTAGCCCTCTCCCCTCCAAGGCGAGGGGCGAGGGGACAAGGCAGGCACAGAACATTGAACTGGTTCGTTCAACACAACTGACGAAGGGAGCCTACTCATGCACGCTCTTCACGCATTGCTGCAACCCAGCGTTTTGCCGGAACAGGTGACTCAGCGGTTGGCTTGGACGCTGGTCCACTTCGTCTGGCAGGGAGCCGCTGTTGTCGTGCTGTTCGCGCTGACGCTATGGTTGGGGCGAGTGCGACGACCCTCGACGAGATACGCCTTCGGGCTGATCGCGCTCGCGGCGATGGCGGCTTGTCCGGTCGTCACGTTCGGTTTGATTCGGCCTGAACTGCGGTCGGATGCCACGATCGCGGAGCCTTCGGATCAGACCAAAGTCGCCATCATCGCTCCGCGTGATGAGCCTTTTGAAAATGGACGCCCGATCACAGAAGGCTCATCACGCGGAGCGGTGATGGCGACTTTGAAAGACCATCCACACCGGGACTCAAGGGGGTTCGCGACCGAGGCGTCAGGATTGGAGATTCTCGAACCTCAATCACCCATGGCGAACGCGGCCGACGCAGCATCTCAATGGCCCGTTTCCTCCCTCGTCGCGTTCGCCCACGAAGCGACTCCCGCGCGAGCGAGTTGGTTGCGGGTTCAACCTTGGATCGTGAGCGGCTGGTTGTTCGGAGTCGCACTTCTCAGCCTGAGACTGCTGCTGGGATGGCTCGGCGTTTGGCGTCTGCGGCGGCGAGTCGAACCGGTCCCCGAGTGGCTGGCTGAGCGGGCCCAGTGCCTCGCCGAAGCGCTGCGTGTGACACGGCCACTCATTCATCTGAGCCAGCGCGTGACGGAGGCGGTTGCGGTCGGATTCCTCAAGCCGATGATCCTGCTGCCCGTCGCGTGGGTCACCGAATTGCCGCCCGACATGATCGAGGCGGTCATCGCGCACGAACTGGCTCACATCCGGCGAGGCGACCTGTGGGTGAACCTGCTCCAGCGGCTGGTCGAGACGCTGCTCTTCTATCATCCGGCGGTGTGGTGGCTGTCGCGCCGCCTGCGGATCGACCGAGAACTCTGCTGCGACGAACTCGCCGTCGCCACCACCCAGAACCGCGTGCGATACGCCGAAACATTGGAGCACATCGGCCGACTCAGTCTCGCCGACACATTGGGCCGCGCGCACCCGCCGCTTCACGCGCGCACCACGCTCACCGTCTCCATCGGCAGCCCGCCCAGCATCCTGCTCAACCGCATCCGAGCGATCCTCACGCCTCCGCAACAGGATCGTTCCACGACCGCATGGCTTGCTGGCCTGATCCCGCTCGTCATCGCGTGTCTTGTCGGTTGGTCACTCATCAGTCGCAACGCGGCCCCGGCAAGCGATGAGCCACAGCCGATCAACTCTCCGAGTGCCACGGGCGGCAGCTCTGAGCCGCCAGTGCGATCGAGTCGCGATGACGAAAACACTGGTGGCCCAAAGCGGCCACCAGTGGCACCCGCCGTTGAGATGCCCGCTTCGTCGAACGACATCCGTCCCAACAATCTTGTCGAGGCGGCGGGAACCTACCGAGGCCGCATCGTCACCGAAGACGGTTCGCCACTGCCACCCGATCTGAAACTGATGCGGCGAGTGTCGTCAGAACAAACACGAGAGACGCCCGTCGATCCGAACGGCGAGTTCTCCTTCGGAACCGATCCAAAGCACGGCAGCGTTCGTTTCTCGATGACGGCCACCGGCTTCGCCCCTTTCGATTCGAGTTGGCTCAAACTGGATCAGCCACTCGCGCTGACGTTGTCGCGCGGCGCGGTGGTCAAGCTGCGGCTGGTTCCTCCAGCCGGGTCTGGCCCCGTCGCCGGAACGGCCGCGTTGATCGTCCCCTGGTGGGACGAGGATGAACAGGGGACGTTCCCGGTCGATGCGAATGGCATCGTCACCATCGCTCGCTGCCCCAAGGCAACAGTCAAGATCGACGTGCTGGTTCCCGGCTTCGAGGAAGTGCGCGTCCATCGCTGGGTGCGCGGAGACGTATCGCTCGACGTGCCGCTAACGCCCGCCAAGCCGACACGGTTGCGAATCGTCTCCGCCAAGGACCGCAGTCCCATCGCGGGAGCCAAGGTTCGCCTCTTCAGCCGCACGCGAGCCGGTTCGTTCCTCACGCCGTTTCAGTATTGGGGCGATGGCCCGGTCTGGGGTGAGTCGAATGCCGACGGCCGGGTCGAACTGACGACTCTTCGTGCCGTCGATCCGGTCCCGACGAACGACCCCGGAGCGGCGGTCTACGCCTTCCGGATCGACGCGCCGAATCATGCGTCGTGCTACATCGGAGACGTTCGCGCGGGGAGCGACTTCGGCGAGATTCAAGTGGGCGACTCGCTCGAAGTGCGCGGCGAAATCGTCCGCGATGCCGCGATGCCGGAACGAATCAGTCTTCAGATCCGCCAACCGACGGTCGCCCAAGGCGGGGGGAACGGTCGCGGAGGTTGGAAGAACATCAATCTCAATGAGGTTGAAGGCAAGCTCACGTTTCATCTGACCGGCCTGCAAGCGGGGCCGTTCGACATGTTCATCGTCTACTCGGACGCGAGCGAACCACCGAACAGCCCGCGCGGCACGATCAAGCAGTTGCAGTTTCACGGACTGCTGACGGGGAGTTCCTCCAATCTGGTCATCACGCGCGAGTCGGTCGTTCCGGGTGACAAGTTGCTCACGGCCAGGCGCACGACCCTCTTTCCCATCGACGATCATCCGCCGAGCAACGTACCCGGCAATGTCGTCAAACAGCTCGCCGGAGGGCTGCTCATGGTCTCGGAGGATGAGGGCATCACCGTCCTTACCGATAACCGTCCGACACGCCAGCCGTTGTTTGTGTGGTCCAGCACTGCTCCGGTCCAGCACTCGATGGGGCACATCAAATGGCGCGTCTTCGTGCTTCAGGATGGAACCGTCTTCATTCCCGGTGGCCAAAACCACGAAGCCGGAACGCACCACAAGCTCCCTGCCAGCGAGTTGCAGGAGTTGAAGAGCCTGCTCGAAAAGCATCGCGACTTGTTTGGCAAACAGGCTCCCAAAGAGTTGCCTCAGTTCGCCGGATGGAGACACGGGCACGAGAACCTGTCGTACACCAAGGACGGCGAAACGAAGACGTTCGTCAAATGGTACGGCTTGGAACAGCCGCCTTTGGTCGGTGAGTTTGACACGGCCGGGCCACACAAGGAGATCATCGACTTCGTGATCCGCCTCAAGACCGACGCCGCCTGCGGAGGTCGCAAGGCCAAAGCGAAGTACCGTGAACTCGCGAACAAGGCCCTCACGGCCGTACTTCCGAAAGCCACTCCGTTCAACGAAGCCACCTGGACGAACACCGTCAACGGAACCGACGGCACGCGCACGATCCGGTTCGCCAATACGACTGAAAGAACAGAAGTCACGCTCATCCACCCCGCATTCGGCGAAGTGTACGTCGAACGGGTTGAACACCTCGACAAGCGGCTTGCATTCGATGCGGCATTGTCCGCTGCGAGAGAAAAGTCCGATGACGAAGTTGAGGTTCGCAAGGAATCGGACCCGAAGATCGACAACCAAGACGCCGAACGGTTGGCCATCGAACGGGCTGTCGGGTTCCTCAAGTCGCGGCAGCATGACGCGGGGACATGGGACGAGAGCGGGGCGCAGGTGGAAGGGACGACGGTGCTGGCAACGGTCGCGCTGTTGCAGGCGGGAGCGAAGACCGACGAGGCCGTCATTCAAAAGGCTCTGCCCACTCTGCGAAAGATCGAGCCGAAGATGATCTACGTGGTCGCACTCCAGACGATGGCGCTGTGTATCGCATCACCCAAGGAGGACGCGGAACTCATCCGCCGCAATGTCGAGTGGATTGAGAACGCTCAGGTGAAGGAGGGGGATGCGACCGGCGGTTGGAGTTATGCGGGAACACCAACTCGCTGGGCGGACGGTTCGTGCAGCCGCTTCGCCGTGCTGGGGCTGGACGCCGCGAAACGGGCGAAGTTTGAAGTTCGTGCCGAGACGTGGCAGCGCGTCACCACATATTGGCTGAAGTCGCAGCAAGAGAACGGCTGCTGGGGTTACGTGTCCGACTCTCGCCCGACGTTCTCCATGACGCTAGCGGGAGTCTCGGGGTTGGCGACGGCTCATCGCCATCTCCCCAAGGACGAACATGTCGCGGCGCGCGAGGCGGCCATGCGCAAACCGCACGAGTTCATTGCGAAGACGATTCCCTCGATTAAGCTTTCGTGGCCGTTCTACTCCTTCCACTGCCTCGAACGGGCCGGGCATCTCACGGACACGGTTCGGTTTGGCGACGTGGATTGGAAGAGCGTCGTGACCAAGCGGCTGCTCGACGCACAGCGCGGCGACGGGGCCTGGGGGCAGCCGAGCGCCACTGAGAACGAACTGATTGCCACCAGCTTCGCACTGATGTTCCTGTCCGGTCGTCCCGAAGACCGTGGTGACGGAAAGGCGGACGGGACCGAGAAGCCGCTTGATCCTGATCAGCGTGAAATGCGGATCAAACCGCGCGGAGGGAAGGGTGCGACATTCAATGTCACGTCCCACACCACGCAGGATGTTCCGCCTCTTCAAGAGACTCTGCTTGACGGTGGAATTGAGATCGAAGTCGTTGAAGGCAACGGTGCGCAACTTCGTCTCCAAGCAGATCGCGCCATCATCCAGGTTGAAGCCAACGATCAGACGAATCTGTTCGACGGGCGATCTGCCGTCACGAGCCTCTTGGAGCTTAGACTCGCGGGAAAGGTGACGCTCGAATTCGTCCGCCAGCCAGGTGCGAAGCCATTCAAGTTGCAGGCCGAACGGTTATGGGTCGATCTTGCGAAGCATCATGTGAAGGGTGAGAAGATTTCACTCATCCGGGAAGGTGGATCGCCGACGATCGACTGGGATGAGTTCGACTTGCCAACAGGGCCGCCAGCCAAGGTGCCTCTCACGAAGCAGAGGCCGCCGGGTGCCACTGGCGGCAGCCCTGAGCCGACAGTGCCTTCGCCAGCCGAAAACAAAAACACTGGCAGTCCAAAGCCTCTGCCAGTGGCACCCGGCGCAGAACCGAAGTCCGGCCAGACCGGTCATGGCGTTCAACTGGCCGTCCGAGGGCGCGTGATGATCGACGGGCCGATCCCGGAGGTGCCGCCGCTGAAGATCAAGCCGTCGTTTCATGGAATCATCCCGCGCAACCCGGAGGAGAGTTTGCGGAACAAGCAGCGGGAAAAAGAGGCTCCCGTGGTTGAGATTCCCGATGACTCGCTCGTTCTCAGCAAAGACGGCGGCGTCGCGAACGTGGCGATCTACCTGAAGAAGGCTCCCAGAGACGGGAAGCACTCCGACCCGCCGAGCGAACCGGTCGTGATTGAGGCTGTCGAGTACCGCTTCTCGCCACACATGAGTTTCATCCGTGCGGGGCAATCGCTGTCGTTGAAGAACTCGATGAACGAGGCCGCGAACTTTCACAGCCATCCGTTGCGCGGGACACCGCAAAACCAGTTGCTGAATTTTGGAGGCGATCTGCTGATCAAATCGCCCTACACGCAATCGGAGCCTCTGCCTCATCGATTTGCTTCGGACATCCGTCCTTGGATGAATGGCTATTTGCTCGCGCAGGATCATCCGTTCGCGGCGATCACCGACGCCGACGGACGCTTCGAGATTCGCGACCTTCCGCCGGGCGAACATCACTTCACCGTCTGGCACGAGCGGCGCGGATACCTCAACAAGGACTTGGTCGTTCGCGTCGAGGACGACAAGGTTTCCGAGGTCGATCTGAAATTCACCGTCGAACAACTGCAACGGCTCGATCTGGCCGGAGCCAACAACAAGGACATGGCCAAGCCGCGCGCCGAACGACTCAAGGCCAATGATCGCGAGGCGGCGGCGAAGTTGGTCGGACGCTGGATGCTCACGCTGCCAGCCGGATTTGTCTTCGAGGCGGAAGCGGAGTTGACCAAGGACGGCTGCCTGAAGTTCAGCGGGAAGCGGGGAAACAACGTGTTCGGCAAATACGCCGTGCGTGGCGACCGGATGGAACTCGTCGAACCGACCGACAACGGAATGATCGACCTCGTCTGGCAGGTGAAGTCGAACAACCTGCTGACGCTGATCGTCGATGAGAACAAGGTCGGCGGGACGTACCTCGGCGCAAAGCTGGAGCGATTGGCGGAGGCTCCTCAGAAAGACGAGGAAAATAAAGATCGACTCGGCTCGGCTCGGTCGGATTCCGTTTTCCGCATTCCCGCACAGGCCGTTGAGCAGGCGAAGCGACTCGCGGCGGAAGCTCGATCAAAGCGAACGAGCCTCAAGCAGCGTCGGCCCGCCGGGTTGGAAGACCTCGACTCTGCCGAAGCCATCCAGCGTGCTGCCGAACAGGCGATGAAAGAACTCGCCGATGAGAAGACGAATTATCCGGCCCTGTTGCGGTTGGAATATCTCGGTGACGCGGCGTTCGAGACCATCGTCGCGGGGACGAAGTCGGAGAATCCCCTCGTTGCGCGATCGAGTTGCCGGGCGCTGTTGCGTCGCGGCAAGAAGGCCGTTGCGCCGCTGTGTGAGATCATCGATTCTGCAGATGATCTCGGTGTCCGCAGCGTGGCGATCGAGACTGTCGGACAAACCTTCGACGCGGAGGCCGTGCCAACGCTCATCAGGGCGCTCGAAGTGAAGGAACTGCGAGTCGATGCGATGTCCGCGCTGCAATACATTCGCGATCCGAGAGCCATCGAACCCCTGAAGAAACTCGTCGCGATTGGCGGGATTGGCCATGCCGCCGAGCAGGCGATCAAGCACATCGAGTCTCCACAGGGATACGCCTGGTGTCCACCGGAGTCGCGCGACCTTTTGCAACTCTGCCACGATGCGCACACCCTGAAGGGCGAGACCTATGGCCCGGACGAATTGAAGCGCATCATCGAAGGCTTGACGTCGGACAGTTACTGGAGCCTGTCGGCCCTCGGGTCGCTGGATTCCACGGAGGCCGTCCCTGCGATCATTGCCGTCCCGTTGAGCGAGTCCAAGTTCCAATTCCTCGCCGGGATCGGAACACCCGCCGCCCTGGAGCACATCATCGAGCGACTCCACTCGTTGAATCCACGGACTCGGGAATTGGCAATCGAAGGCATGGCCAATGGAGGCGGCCGGTGGGCGGCTCCATTACTCATCGCGCTGCTGGATGATCCCAGCCTGACCATTCCTGAAATGAAGGATGAAAATGATCCGCTTGGGTTGAACGATGGCAGACGCAATCCGTTGAACAATTGGCCCGAATCGCACGAGGCTCATTCGGCGCTCTACTTGTACTTCAGCCGTTTTGGAATGAACGGACAAACACGAAACCTCTATCTCGGCGAGTCAAACGATGTCCGCGAGGAGATCAAACAGACGAAGACGTGGTGGAAGGAACACGGTGACGACTTCCTCACCGGACGAATCGTCCCAAACCCGAATCTGACATCAGTCTGGTACAACCACTGAGCGAATAATTCTGTCCTGCGGCAACAGTTCACCGCCGTCCCGCCTTGTGCATCCGGCGCGAGAGGAACTCGTGCAGGGCGACTTCGAGCGGTTGGTCGGTTCTCAGCAGCACGTAGTCCATGTGCAGGTCACGCGCGCCGCCTCGAACCGATTTGAGGAAGTCGTTGAACTCGCGCTGATACGCGGCCTTCAGCGAACGGGGTTCGGTGAGCTGGTCGCCCAGACCTTCGAGGCCCTTGAAGAGCGTGGGGTCGATGAACGGGAAGTCCTGCTCGGCGGGGTCGATGACGTGCATCAGGACGACATCGTGGCGGCGGTGCCGGAAGTGCTTCAGGCCCATGAGTAACGATTCGGGATCGTCGAACAGGTCGCTCAGAATGATGACCAGCCCGCGCCGCTTGAGTCGCTCGGCCAAGTCGTGCAGGATCGGGCCGATGGAGGTCTCGCCCCCCGCCGAACTCTGGTCGAGCAGTTCGCAGAGCTGCCTCAGATGCGCGGGCGTGCTGCCGGGGCGGAGCATGTGGCCGACGGCCTTGTCGAACGTGGCCAGTCCCACGGCATCCTGTTGATGAACGATCATGTACGCGAGCGCGGCGGCGACATGCTGCGCGTATTCCAGTTTCGAGAACGCCGCCTGCGGAGACCGGTACGCCATCGACTCGCTGGTATCGACGAGCAACTGGCAGGTGAAGTTGGTTTCCTCGTCGTACTGCTTGAGATAGATGCGGTCGCTCTTCCCGAAGACCTTCCAGTCAACATAGCGCAGGTCGTCGCCGGGGACGTACTCGCGATGCTCGGCGAACTCGACCGAGAACCCGTGATAGGGCGACTTGTGCAGGCCCGAGACATAGCCCTCGACAATCATCCGGGCCTTCAGTTCAAGGCCCTTCAGCTTGCCCAGCGTCTGCGGATCGAGAAAACGTTGCAGGGAGTCCACGTCGCGCCGTATCAGGGAATTGGGGTTGAGATCAAATGGTTGGCGAGACGACTCAGCAACTGCCGATGTCGCGCGGGTGCAAGCGCTCCGATTTGCGCGACGATTTCTGCCGGTGAAAGTGTGGCAACAAACCCGAGACGAATCAGCGACTCCGCCTTGAGTCCGGAGGCCGGAAAGTCGGGGTCGTTCGCTCGTACGATATCATCCAACCCGACGACTTCATGCCGAAGCTGCGTTGTCACGCCACAAACCAACCAGTCTTGAAAAGGTGGCATTTCGCACAGCAGGACGACGGGGCGACGTTTCAGTCCGCCACCGAGGACAGGCAGGTCGGCGATGGCCAAGTCACCCGCTTTCATTGTTTCACGTCCTCGATGGTGTACTCCGGCTCGTCGTCACCATAGGCCCGCGCCAAAGATTGAGCAGCCATCGCGTACCAATCTTCCCTCCACGTCTGCAACGAGTCATCTAATGGCAGGACGGCCACGAGCAACGGAGCGTTCTTAGGTAGTTCATAGGGTTCATCGAGCCGGATCTGTTCGCCATCGAAGTGGGCTTTTAACATGAGGGTTGCCATCATCGGCTCCTGTTCTCGGCGGACATGACTTTCATCCAAGCAATTCTGTTGCCGGTCGGATCGTACCGTCGTGCCCCTGCTGCCAACAAGAGCCGTTGTTCGCGGCGACGATCATCGTTCGGCGAGTCGCGTTACTCGGTAGACGACCAGAAAATGGCAGACGATGCAGACGGCGAGCGTGAAGAACGTGCCCACCCACACGAAGCCGCCGTTCCGCGAAACGTGATTGGCTTCAAAGAGGGAGACCCATCCCACCAACGAACCGATCGCGCCGCCGATGGCCAGCGGCAACGCTCCCCAGCGCAGCGACAGGGCCAGCACGGCGGCCAGGTGCGGCACCACCAGGAAGTGGGCGAGGAAGAACCAGCCGGCGGCCTCG
>JAYUFF010000879.1:0-3895 GCA_043738825.1 Schlesneria sp. | reverse complement strand
GTCCCGCCCCACGCCGTATCGAAATGGCTTTCGGCCTGCTGTCGATCGTGCAGGCGAGTCCGCTCAATTTCAGCCAGCCGCGCGGGGTAATGAGTCTTCGCCGCGTGATGCTCCTCGTCGCGCCGGGCATCAGCCGCCTGCATCTGCATCCGCATCCGATCCTCGGCGCGGGCCAGCGCCGCGTCGCGTTTGGTCTGGCGGATCTGCTGTTGGTGTGTGAGGTCGCCCTCCTGCCGCTCCAGATCTCGCTGCGAGACGACCGTCCAGCGCTGATAGGCCGTGTCGCCATCGACCGCCAGTTGCAGCAGCTTGTCGTAACCGGGCAGCGCGCGCTGACCGGCGACGAGATGGAGCAGGAACACGGAGATCAGACTCAGCGCCGCACCGGCTCCACCCGCGATGAACTGCCAGTCGCGATCCGTCGCCTGAAGTTTCAAGCCGAGCCACGCGGGATCGATGGACGAACGGATCACTCCGAACAACAGGCCGCTCAGCACGACAAACGCGACGGCCGGCCAGAAGCCTTGAAACAGTCGCGGCAGCACGCGGGCCATCAGGCTGCGATAGAGCGGCTCCGATTCTCGCACCGAATCCACGCACTTCTGGTGCAGCCCGGTCATGTCGAGCGGCAGCGTGGATGGCGGAGGCGGAACGGCCTCACCGAGCAGGCGGCTGCGTTGCAGGAACTCCGTCGATTGCCGATACCAACCGTCGAGCGACTTCAACGCCGTTTCCAGCTCGATCCGACTCGCCACGGTCCCCGACTGCAAGACCTGCAACCGCGCGCGCGGACTGTCCTCGGTGTCTTCATCCAACATCGAACGGACCAGCCACGTCGCCTCGTCCCGCTCCTTCTGCGCCTCAGTCGTTTCGTCCGCGTGACGGGTGTCGAGCTCTTCGAGTGCTTCGCGAAACTGGCTTTCGACGGCGGTCGCTTCGGCCTGCCAGCGCTCTTCCAACGCATCCCGCCGAGTCACGTGGCTCTGTTGCAGCGAGGCCTGCTCGGACTCGTAAGTCGAAGTGAGGAGATGAAAGACCTCGTGGTACTGCCGCTGCTCGCCGGAGACCTCGCTCGCGTGCAGGCTTTCGATCTCCCGCTCGCGCCGCGCGCGATCGGCCACCAGCGCAAGCAGCCTGCGCAACGAAGTGCGTTCGAGTTCGACGGTCGGTTCGGTCGTCACGATTCAAGCCCGATGAGTGTGTTGGTCGTTGAGCTTTTCAAGGCTGAAGTCCGGCTTAGCTTTGTCAGCCGGACTTCTCTTTGGAAGGACACCCCGGAGTGAAGTCCGGCTTTCCGAAAAGCCGGACTTCAAGACGCGTGCTACGGTTGTCAGTCACGGTCCTGGCACTCGCGGCAGGCAGTGACGAGGACTCCGTTCAAGTGGGCGATCGCGTCGAGTGTCGTGCGGACCTGGACGAAGAGCGGTTCGAGATGCTCCGCTTCCAGACTGCGACTGACGGCATCATGCCACTCCTCCTTCGCGGCCGCCCACGTTTCTTCCAGCTCGTCGGACGCCGCCTTCAATTGCCCCGACCCGTCAATCAAACTGCCCATCGCCATGATGTTGTGTCCTCGTGAACTAGCCCGACGCGCCAGCGAGGGCTTCGCGTGAATCAATGGCTCGGCCCTCGCTGGCGCGTCGGGCTAGTACCGGTTCTGTGATTCCAAAAACTGGTCTTCTGATTGAGACTCCTCATTGGCCGAACCTTCTTTTCCGACCCGCTCTCCTGCCTCCGCGACTGCTTCCACAGTTGGCTCCGACGCACCGGCATTCAACCGAACGGCGGCCGAATCGTCCGGCAGGACTCCGACTGCGGCATACCCTTCGATCGCGTCGATCATCCGTGACAGCCTCGCCAACACGTTGGGGATGTCCTCGTCGAGCAGTCGTTGCAGCGGTCCCGAGCGGCCTCGGTAATCGTCGGCCTGCTGGCCCGTTTCCACGTTGACGCGCCGCACGATGTCCACCTTCTGCTGGCAGAATTCCAGCCTCGCCTTCGCTCGCTGCATGGCGACCTTCTCTTCGATGCACTCGGAATGCCGACCGCCAACCGTTCGCAGGCGGCACGTGTTATACGCGACGCGAGCCGTTGCCACGCCGTCGTAGGCTTTCCGTTCCTGGTCCCGCCAATACAACGGCCGATCCTGTTCGAGCCACCCTCGCGTCCGGTCGATCTTCGTCCGCAAGCTGCCCATCGCCGAGGTCGCTCGCTCCTGAAACAAGATCAGCGCCAGACGCACATCTCGCAGGGCGTCGAGTGATTGCACGTTGGCATTGCCGGGAGCGGGCATGGTGGGCCTGTGTTGTGGTGGATTGGCGGCTGAGGTGGATGCAGGGCAAGGGGACAAGGGGAACGGGAGACAAGGGGAAAGAACATCCGGTCCCCAGGTCTCCTTCGTCCCCCGCTCCCCTTGTCCCGCCTCTACCTCTGGTTCATATACTCTTCAATCCGCTCGGCCTTGCGGAGCAGATACGGGACGTGGCGCTCGTTGGCTTCGACGAAGCGGCTGAGTAATTTCAGATGCTGCGTGAACTCCTCGGCAAACTTGATGTGCTCTTGGTCGCGCCAAGTTTGGTTGAGCGAATTAAGCTGTGCCGAGACTGTGCCGAGTCGCGATTGCAGGTCGCTGTTGAATTCTCGCAGCATCCCTGCGAACCGCCGCAGTTCGCCGGGATCAACGATGGCTTGAGACATGGCGGATTCCTCGATCGATGAAATGCCGGACGGACTGTACCGGCCTGCCCTTCAAGGTAGTCCTGTCGCTCCGCGACAGGAAGCGTGATGGCTCAAAGGCTCGCCGTTCCGCTGTTCTCAGCGTTGAACATGCCAGTTCTTCGGGCCACCGGCCGCCGATGGTGAGGCAACAGGGTGCAGCGACCCGGACGCTCCGAAGCGTCCGGGTCGCGATTCGGTCTGCCCCGTAAAATTGGGACACGGCTCCGTGGCTCGTAGGCTTTCAACGTCGATCCGCCAGCTCTGCAAACAAATGGTCTTCCGTCGTGAGGTGACACAACGACTTCGGGCGGAGCGCAATTCCCGCTCCAGTAGAAACGCGATCCTCCATTCGGATTCAACAGGCCGGGTCGAGAAATCCGAGTTGTTCGCCCAGGGCTGGATCACCATCGAAACGGTTTCAATACCGTAGCCACGTTCGCCAGAACGTGGGTGAACACGCGCCCCACGTTCTGGCGAACGTGGCTACGAACGAGTCGGGTATTGAAACTGCCTCTAAGAACCGCCGACTTGGGGTAGACTCCTGCATTCTGACGGACCGCCTCTTGCAAGCACGGACCAACTCCCAGCATGCCGACCACTATTTCGCCTTTCGCAGCGAAGAGCCTGTTTGCGGTGACCGTCTTTCTGGGCGCGGGGCTGGTGTTCCAGATCCAACCGCTGATGAGCAAGCTCATCCTGCCGTGGTTCGGTGGCAGCCCCGGTGTCTGGACGGTCTGCCTGCTGTTCTTTCAGTCGCGGGGTGGCCCAGACGCGGCCTTGGGCGTCTGGGTGCCTTGGCACAAGAGGTTGACTGCCAATCGAGCGGCTGAAATCTTCCCTCTTGTCGCACTGCGACCCGAACGCTCAAAGCCGCGTCCGGGCCACCCAGCCAATATCGTCTCGCAATCCTTCGGCCTGCCCGTCACGTTCACGGCACACCGCGAAGAGGCCGCCTACGGCGCGGCCCTCATCGCCGCTTACGGCTGCGGCGCGATCCAATGTCTCGACGGAGTGCGGTGACAACGCCGACCGTAGGGTGCGTGGAGTCTTCGGAACGCACCGGTTGGGGATCGGGCGTGGTGGCCCTCTACGCCGTTAACCCTTTTTTATGTTGCGTCGCAGTTGTTTTGCCAGTTCGATTTCGGCCTTCGTTGCGTGTCTGATTTGGGGGACTCCG
>JAYUFF010000878.1:0-10305 GCA_043738825.1 Schlesneria sp. | reverse complement strand
GAAGCGGGAAAAGGATCTGGCGGCGGCGGCCGCTTCGGAGGCGGAGGCGTCCACCCTGGCCGCGGCCGAGGTCAAGGCCATCGCGCCGCTGTTCGAGGAGGCGTCCCTGAAGGTGCGATGGGAGGCGTCAATCTCGAACCGCAGCAGCCACTGACGCAACAGTGGTGAGTAGATCCCCTCCAGACGCCGCCAAGCATCATGGTTCGCATCTCCACGGGCGGATTCGAGCAGGCTCAGTGAGGTTTCATTCATGAAAAGCGTTCCACACCAGCTTGTGTCTGTGAGCGGCAAGGCGCTAGCCGCCAGTCTTGGGCCACACCGGCGGCTAGCGCCTTGCCGCTCACAGCATACGTTTCAAGAAGACGCTCTATTCGCTACTCGCGAACGAACGTCGATTCGCGCGGGGCGGTGTAGCGGATGGCGAGGTGAGGAGTCTCGATCCGCTTCTGGTCCGACGCGAGTGACTTGAGACCGGCCGCGACGAGGCCGCTGGTCAGTAGGGTCCGCTCGACGGGATACGGGGCTTTGCCGGTGTTGAACATCGTCTCGGCGTTCGACATCAGCGCGGCCGAGTAGACCACATTCGGATTGGGTGGCAGGTGGAACAGCGTCGAGAGCGGTTCGGCCTGTCCCTTGAGCTTGGCTGCGAACGTGAAGTCTTCCGTCAGCTTGTTCATCAGCAGCATCGTCGCCTTCAGGCCGTCGGCGTATTCAAAACGGTAGGCGATCGGTTCCTTGACCCACTCGCGCATCTGCTCGGTCGTGGGATAACGATGGCTGAGCGTCTGAGCTTGTGCCAGCATGTGACAGCGAGACAGACACGCCTCGAACTGCGCGGGGTTCCAGCCGCCGGTCGCCCACGAGGTCGCGGCCATCGCCTGCCAGACGGCGTCTCCGCGCAGGGCCTGCATCGCGACGACTCCGGTTTCGCCACCGCGCCGGCGTTCGGCCATGCACTGCATCATTTCCAAGGCGTGGAAGTCGTAGATATCGACCGGTCCGTGAGCCACGCCCATGATCTCTTCCACCTCGGCTCCGCTCGGCATTTCAACGGATGGCATGCGCCACGTCACCGGCAATGACGAACCGGCGAGGAACGGAAAGTTCATGGCCCGCGACGTATCGACCATCTCCTTGGCCCAGTCGAAGTTCCACGACAGATGCTTGTCGTTGAAGACGGGAGTCGTCCGACCGTCCTTCCGAAACACCTCGACCACCTGCTTGAAGAATTGATAGCGCGGGTACTGTTTCTGCCCGATCTCGTTGATGGGATAGTCGCCATGCTCGCCGATGATCAGGATCGCATCGACCGCCAGCTTGTCGCCACCACACCGCAGGGCCTCGGCGATGGTCGGATAGATCGTGAACCCGAACTCTTTCGCGCGGTCCTTGCTCAGATCCCCTTCGGGCGATTGATCGACGTAGGCCGAGACCACGTCGAACTCGGGCCGATGCCACTTCCCTCGCAGCGGGTAGCCGTGCAGAAACCGCTCGGCCATGTGCCACGCGTGCGAGCGGTAGTTCCACAGCGTCGTGACGACAGCCAGCTTCTTACGTCGCTTTGGCTCAGCCTCGGCACCGAAGGCCAACGCGCCACCAATGAGACCGGCTCCCGAGGCAACAAGAAACTCGCGACGGTTGAACACGATGGACACTCCTGGCGAATGGCTCGAACTTTGACCTTTGAAGATCACAGCAAGAAGTCAGGAGCGGCATCGACCACTCCTGACTTGAACCGATCATCGCGCGAGCTGCTCTCCCAAGCTCAACCCATCCTTCAACGCGGACAATCCGGCTGTGCCGGTCAAACGTCGCAGAGTTGGACGGCTTCGCGGAGGCCGACGAGAGGATCGCGAGTCGGGATGAACTCGTGGCCGACGTAGCCCTTGTAGCCCATCTCAACGAGCTTCCGCATGATGGGCGGATAGTTGATCTCCTGCTTGTCGTCGAGTTCCGCCCGGCCGGGATTGCCCGCCGTGTGAATGTGGCCGATCACGTCCTTGCACTCGTCCAGCCGGCGGATCACGTCGCCGTTCATGATCTGCACGTGGTAGATGTCGAACAGCAACTTCACGCGCGGCGAGCCGACACGCCGCACGATGTTCGCCACGTAGTCGATGTCGTCTCCCTGATAGCCGGGATGCCCCTTCATCGGATGCGAACCGTCGCGCGTGTTGAGGTGCTCGATGCAGACCGTGACACCCTTCTTCTCGGCGTGAGCGGCCAGTTTCTTCAGGCCCGCGACGCAATTGTCGGCTCCCTCCTGGAGCGAGATCTCGCCGCTGGTCGGGTCTTCGGCGTTCTTCCATTTGTAACCGGTGAACGCGATGACGCTGGGGACGTTCGCAGCGGCACAGTCGTCGATCATCTTGGAAGTGACGGCAATGACTTCCGGCTGATAGGCCGGGTTGTTCAAGCCCTTCATGAACGGCGCGCCGGACATCCCGTTCGCGGCGATGGCGCACGACAGGCCATGTTTCTTGATCGTGTCGAACTCGGCGGGGCCGCAGATTTCAACCGACTTGCAGCCGAGGCTCTTCGCGACCGAGCACGTCTTGTCGATGTCCCACTTTTCTCCGGCGACATTGAAGCACCAGAAGACGACGGAGTGATTGATGTTCCCTTTCATGGCAACTTTCTTCTGGTCGGCAGCAGCGACCGTTTGAGGAGCAAACGAACTCAATGAGGCCACCGCACCGGCGGCCACCGTGGCTTGAAGCAGTTCGCGACGCGAGAGACTGTCGTTCGACATGCGGCGGTCCTTTCCTGAGAGACTGATCCCGCACTTCTCACGAGCCGGGTACGTGTCCAACAGCGTTTGTATTGAAGCCTGACGCGCAAGCGAAGGTCCGCATTTGAAATCCTTCGCTTGCGCGTCAGGCTTCGAGGACTCGTGAGAAATGGAGGATCACGCCGCGAAGTAGAGTCGGTCGAACTCCCGAAATCAATCGCCATGCTTCTGACGCAGGCGCGGCGAGAGTCGCAGCATGAGCTGAACCCGCTCGAATTCGTCGAGCCAGTTCTGTGTCACGTTGGCCAGCAACGATCGGTCCGGTGCGACGAGGCCCGTCGGGCACGCCGCCCCTTCGAGCGTGGCAGTCATGTCGCGGTACTTGGCCAGCGTGCGGTCTCCGTATCGTCCACAGGGCGATCCCTCTTCCGACAGGAACAGCACCGAGGGGACTCGCCGCCCGCCGCAGATCGACAACGCATCGGCCAGATCGCCGTGATCGTCTCGATCAAAGTAGCGGATTTGGATCCGGGATGTCTGCCGTGCAAAGTGGTCGAGGATCGGGCACTGCTGGATGCAGTCGCCACACCACGCACCGGCCACGATCATGACGAGCATCTCGCGCCGGAAGCCTTGGAGCAGCGACTGTTGAGTCGGCGTCAGCGCGACCTGCGCGTGCAGGTCATCCCAACGCCTCCGTTGTTCGGGTGTCGCGTACCGGTCGAGAAACGCGCCGTATGACAGCCCCTGCTCCCATCGCTGCATGAATTCCATAGTAAGCTGACCATTCATTGCGTTTAATAAATACTCTGTCCGACGAGCTTGAAGCCGACGAGGGCGGATGGACCATCTCAGCGTGACCGCTCGCGCCATTTGAAACAAGCAAGCCGATCATGGTTTGGATTCACGATTCGGAGCCTGTTCATGTCTGTTGATTCCCCGACCGTCCCGCGCTGGATTCCGTTCGTACTCCATGCGGCGGCTGTCTACAACCTGGCTTGGGGTTTGTTTGTCATTTTCTTTCCGCTCGTACCATTTCGGTGGGCGGGGATGGAGCCGCCGAATGACCCCGTGCTCGTCCAGTGCCTCGGCCTGATCGTGGGTCTGTACGGGATCGGCTACGCGCTGGCTGCTCGCGATCCCGTGACGTTGTGGCCGCTGGTACTCGTCGGCCTGCTGGGCAAGGTCTTCGCACCGATCGGCTTCGTCTACGCGGCGAGTCGTGGCGAGTTCCCCTGGCATGCCGGATGGACGATTGTGACCAACGACCTCGCGTGGTGGATTCCGTTCACGGCGATTTTGTTTCAGACAGCACGACTCCGCGATGCGCAGCGGGCCGTCCGCGAAGGGCTGACGCTCGATGAGGCTCTCCGCTCCGCGAAGACACAGCGCGGCGAGTCCCTGTTCGATCTGTCACGACAACAAGACCTGCTCATCGTCTGTTTGCGACATGCCGGTTGCACGTATTGTCGCGAGGCACTCGACGATCTCTCGAAGCAATGGACCACGATCCAAGCAGCCCAGGTGCGACCGATCGTCGTTCAGATGGGAACGGTCGAGCAGGGCGAGTCACTTGTGCGGAAGTACGGACTCGACGAAATCGACCACGTCAGCGATCCCGAACGCCGCGTGTATCGAGGATTGAAATTGAGGCTCGGTACGCTGAGCCAACTGTTTGGCGTGCGAAACTTTTGGCGGGCACTCGTGGGCGGAACGGTGTTCCGGTTTGGGTTCGGTCGTTTCGTCGGCAATGGCCTGCAAATGCCGGGAGCCTTTCTGGTGCGCGACGGCCGAATCGTGCAGGCGTTCCGCCACGAGTCACCATCGGATCGACCCGACTACGCCGGAATGGCGTGTTCGATGCGGTGAGGGTGCCGGATCGGTTTCTCTCCGCGTCCAAAGTAGCCTTCATCGCTCCGCGTGAAGTAAGCCGACTGCGAGTGGGGCGCGGATTGTCTGAGCAGCATCGAACTCACGCACGGCTTTCTTCACGCGGAGCGATGAAGGCTACTTTGGAAGGACAAGAATTTGCGCAAGCCGACGAGAGACGGAGACCTGACAGTTCGTATGGTCTCATTCATCACCGATGGTCGCCTATCCTCGTCTCAACAGTTCCACGTCGGGCAGCAGGCGGAGCGGGATGGCTGCGAAGCTCTGCTCGGTTTCCCAGTAGGCTCGCCAGTCGTCCCACGTCAGCGCGTGTTCGGCAAACAGGATTGAGGCCACGGGGAGCGGGATCAATCCCGCCGCGCGCGCCAGCGATCGCGGCCGGGGCGTGGCGGTGGGAGTCTCATCCAACGTGTAGTGGACTTCGGCCTCGTAGTGACCCAGCGGCCAGACGACCAAGCCGGCCGAGGCGATGTCGTAGGGATGCGTGTGCGGCGACGAGTCTGCTGCGTGGGCGGGTGACGTTGCATCGGCAAGGGATGCCACCACCGGAATCGTTCGCGCGATGAGTTGGCTTTCGATCTGTTCCCGCACCAGATCGACGGCCCCCAGTTTGTAGAGGCCCGCCAGCGCGGTGCGGAACACGGCGCGATCCTCGTCGGTCAAGTCTGTCAGCCAGCCCGCAACGGCCACGTCGGCGATCAGCCAGCCCGACTGTTCGGCGAACTCAATCCGAACCGGTTCGGCCGACAGGTTCTCGTCGAGGACCAGGACGGCCACGCGATTCGTCGCCAGTTCGATGTGCCCGACCGACAGAGACCGTTCGCGGAACGTGCGGCTTTCGCGCAGCAGGCCGACCAGTTCGCGATCGACGAAGTGGCGCAGACTCTCGGCCTCGTGATGCAGCTTCTCGGTGTAGCGCGCCTGCTTGTTGACGTTTTGACTCTGGTGAGCCTGGCGCGCGGCTCGTCGTCGTCGCGCGAACAGTTTGGGGATCGTGCCCGAATGAAAACCGGGGCAGAGCAGCCGCAGCAGTGACTCACCGTGATGTCCGATCCGCACGGGACGCAGCGTCGGCGAACGGTTGGCCGCGTACAGCTTCCAGTTCTCCTTCAGTTCCCACGCAAGGAATCCGAACACGCCGGGAATGCCCGTCACCACAATCGGGCCGATCGCGTTCGCCAGGTAGAGACCGAGAAACGGCGTGAGCGGTGCCGCCAAAATATAAGTGACGTGGACGGTCCATGGCAGAATGACCTTGTGAGAAACCGTCACAACCGGAAAGTGCTTGATCGGATTGATCTGCGGTTCGACGAGCAGGGTCACACAGAACCGAATCACACCGTGAACCACGGACCAAACCAGCCCGAACACGGCCTTCAGGCCGAGCGCCACGCTCGACTCACCGCTGCGGAACCGCAGCAGTTCATCGACGGCATACAGCACCCGTTCGAGACCGTCCATCAGCCATTGAAAGGCCTCGACGACAAGCGTGAACAGGCCGAGCAGCAGATGCGTGCGGATGCGGTACCACGTGCGCGACAGGAACTCGCGCGTCAGCTCTTCCGTGTCGCGGCCGATGCGCGAGTTCAGTACCACGATCGAGACCGACAGAATCGCCAGGCTCCACCAGCGGTTCGGCCGCGCATACACGCCGAAGAAGGGCAGCGCGAGACAGAAGACCGCCGTCGCCAGCAGCGGCGCGAGGACGATCCGCCGGAAGAGCCTCATCGGAAAACTCTTCAGCAGCCATTCGACCGGAGGGAACTTGATGACTCGAAGAGGCACCTCGACCAACGCGATCTTCAGCACCTTCCACGTTGCCTTGAGCAGCGAGACGACGGCGTGACGGAACGTCGGCGCGTGAATCAACGCAAAAATCAGACACCCCAGCCAGAACATGTGGAGCTGGCTATAGACCAGTCGAGTCGGCACATGCCCCGCGTCGGCCGGCGGTTCCGTGACAACGGGCGGCGCAGCGGCAGCAGGCGGTGGAACGACGTTGGCCGACGGAGCGTCATTGGAAACTTCGCGCGCGTCAGTACCGCCGGGTTGCGACACGTTCCCCGGTTCGAGGACAACGGGCGGTGTGGCAACCGGCTCGACAGCCCTCGGCGGCGTGACGGGTGACTCGACTGCGGTGTGAGTGGCCGATGGTGACGGATGGCCGATGACCAGATGAGCCACCTCTTCCACGGCCATCAGCATCAGGAACGACAGCCCAAACGGGAGGAACAGGAACTTGGTCAGCAGGCGTCCGTAGGGCGTGCCGTAGGCCAGCGAGCTGAGTCGTTGCAGCCAGCGCAGGTAGAACGGGCCGCGTTGATAAACGCCATCGACTCGCGAGGCCAGCAACTTGTCCGTGCGGAGCAGCGGGTCGCCCGAGACAAATTCCCGCGCATCGGTCAGGTCGGGCATCTTGAGTTGATTGCGGGCGATCGCATCGCGCAGATCACCCAGCGTCAGGAAGCCGCGTTGGACGACGCCGTCCAACAGTTCATGCGTCACCTTGCGAAAGGCGACTCGCTCGACGACGCCGTTGGGAACGAAACCCGCCTCGGTCAACGCGCTGCCGACGAGCGGCTCCATCCGCTTGCGCAGCAGGTGCTCGGCCGCGTCGGCGGCCGAGTGCAGCAGGTCGCTCAATTCTTTGCGGCCTGCGGAGTCGATCTGCACGGCCGGCACGCGCAGCGCGGCGCTGCGCAGATGCTTCGACATCAGCACGACCCGCTGATTGGGGAGCGGATGCTTGAGCGCGTCTTTGCCGAGGCTTCTCAGCCAGCACAGCAGATCGACCTTGTAGATTTCTTGCTCGTGATCGAGGCAGACTTGCTGGAGGTCGAACAGCAGCCGAGCGTTCGCGTTCCAGAAGCCGCGTCGCGCGGCGGGCAGCAGCCGCTCACACATCGCCAGCCACGGGCGAACTTCCGCGTCCGACAGTTCGAGCGCGGCTTGAATCCTCAGCACGAGAAGTTCGATTTCGTGCAGCAGTTCCTGCCGGGCCTCGTTCATCAAATCGAGCGGTGCCACGTCGAACGCCTGCCGCCGCACGAGGGCCGCGCGGACATTGTTGCCGTCGGTGCGCAGCCGATTCGCGCGCAGCACCAAGCCGGCGTACTTGCGCGGCGAGCGCGAGGCCAGGTGAATCTGCGAGCCTTCCAGCAACGCTTCCACCACGTCACCGGACGACGGAGTGAACGGCACGGCCAGCGTCGGCGCGAGGTCGCTGGGACGAGTCGCCTCGAGCAACGCGACCGCATCGCAATCGGGGCCGATCACTCGCAGGACGGCTTCGTCATTGTCGAGCGATGGAAAGTAGAGCGGCAACAGTGCGGGAGCGAAGACGTGCAGCTCGTGCCAGACCGCGACGAACTCGGCGTAGACGTGACGCGGATCGTCGGAGCGGAGCAACATCTGCTCGGTTCGCAGCACCGAGCGAACCTCGTCGAATTGCGTCTGGCCGAGCGAGTCGATGCGACGCCGCAATTCAGCGACCGTCATTCGGGCGGGGGTTGTCTTCGGTCCCAGCTCGAAGTCGATCCGGGCATGGAACAGCAGACGCCAGTAATGGCGCAGCAGATCCTCGCGCGAGAAGCTGTGCAGACGATCCTCTTCCGGCCGCGCGATCAGAATCAGACGCTGCGGCAACGGAGTGTCGGCATCGACGCCCAGTTCATCCCGCGCGACGAGCCACAGCAGCCGATCCCGCTCGATGACGCACGACTTGCGGTGCGGAGGCGGAACCCACGGGCTGGCGATTTCGAGTTCGCTCTGCCAGACCCGGCGCACGACTCGCGGCAGCACGAAGAACGCACCCGGTTCGCGCTCGCGAAACAGTTGCTCGACCTCGGCCACCCATTGCTCGGTGCGTGGGACCGCCGCCGAGGGAGTCTGAGAATCGGGGGCCTTCGTCTCCGTCACGTCATCCATATCCTGCAAGCGGTGAGTCCCAGCGCGGATCGGAGACTAACCACCAAGGCAGTGAGATGCCAGTACGGCGCGAACGGACGGGACTCGTGTCCCTGAAGATAGAAGCCTGACGCGCACGCGAAGGATGAGTCACCAAGCATCCTTCGCTTGCGCGTCAGGCTTCTATTGAGTGAGTTTGTTTCTGACGCTCGCCTACAACGCCCCACTCCCCGTCAGCACGACTCGGATCGTGCGGAGCATGATTTTGAGATCGTTCAGGAAGCAGCAGTTTTGCAGGTAAAGCAGGTCAAGGTTCACCTTGCGTTTGAAGCTCTCGATGTTGTTGTCGTAGCCGTTGATGACCTGGGCCAGACCGGTCAGGCCGGGTTTGAGGCCGAGGCGGTTGATGTAGTTGGGAATCTCGGCCGACAGCTTGTCGATGAACTCGGGCCGCTCGGGACGGGGGCCGACGAGCGACATCTCGCCGCGCAGCACGTTCCAAAGTTGAGGCAGTTCATCGAGCCGGGTCTTGCGCAGGAAGCGGCCGATGCTGGTGACTCGCGTGTCGCCCTTCACGGCGAACTGGGCACCGTTCTTCTCGGCATCGATCGTCATCGTGCGGAATTTGTAAAGTGTGAACGGCTTGCCGTAGCCGGAGTCTCGTCGTCGGTCGATGCCCGTTCCGCGACGCTCGACGCCGTCAGCGGTGGCAACTTCTGCCTCACACTGTCGACGATCCCGCTTTTTCTGCCGCAGGTTGAGGCCGACTCGCATCTGGCTGAAGATGACCGGTCCGCGCGAGGTGACTCGCACGGCCATCGCCACCAGCAGCATGACGGGAGCCAGCAGCACGAGCATCGTCGCAGAGATGACGATGTCGTTGATCCGCTTCAGAACGCGAGTGGTCTCACCCAGACAGCGCGTGTTGCGGCGCGGGCGCTCGAGTCGCAGGCGGGTCAGCCATTCGGTGGACGGCAGATTGTCGTCGGCGACGTAGTTGTCGAACAGGTCGGCGAACTCGTCGCGGCTGGGCGGGTTGACGGGTTCCAGAACGGTCGTACTCATCGAGGGGCTTCCCGCACCGAGGCCATCGCGCGCCAGACGGATTCCAACAACTGGCTCTGGCGGGAAACATAAGCCATGCAATGGGGGGCTTGGCGGGACACGGCGACGAGGAGTGAGAGAAGTCCGGACGCGCGAGACCGGTCGTAACGGTTGTGCCTGCGAAATCGGGGCACGTCCATCAGCGATACACGATCACACACCAACCCGCAGCGTAAGCGAGGGCGAGCCGTGGCACCTCCTCGCTTACGCTGCGGGTTGGTAGGGAGCAACTCAGGGCAACCGCAAAGAAAGCAAACGAGGCGTCGAAAAATCGACGCCTCGTTCGAAATGCTCAGACGATCCTAGCCGTCGCGGCTCCATCTTGGAATGCGGCAGTTCGGTCGTCTGGACCCGGCGTTCGTCCGGTGAGCGGAGCTTCCCTCTTGGAGGCGGTTCGCTCGACGAGATCGCTCAGGCGAGTTGCTTTTTCCGCCCGACGAGCGTGCGGACGCGTTCGGCCAGCAGAGCTGTGTCGAATGGCTTCCGGAACGTTTCGTTGAACGGAGTGCGGTCGAAACCGCTGGCCGTGTCATCGTCGCTTAGCAGCGCGACCAACACGGCATCGGCATAGTCACTGTTTTTCCGCAAGTTTGTCGCAATCAGCGAAGCTTCGTGCCGACCCATACCGAAGTCGATCACAACGCAATCCGGATGCAGGGACTCGGCCTGAATAC
>JAYUFF010000877.1:0-10315 GCA_043738825.1 Schlesneria sp. | reverse complement strand
CCGGCGCTCGAAGCGAGCTTGTCCCACCCTACTTTGAAACTGGGAAGAGCCGTGACGGCACTCCCGCCAACTCTTCGACTCCGCGCCGCGTGAAACCTTGGTGGATGACCGGTATCATCCGGCTCGGTCGGTTTGTCGCTTTTCCCGTTCACCTCAGGAGTCTCTCACCGTGAAACTGCCTTGTCTGTTCGTGGCCGCTGTTGTCGGCTGTTTGCTGTCTGTCGATGTCGCGTCGTCGGCCGACAAGTCTCGTGTTCTCTTCCTGACGCAGAGCAATGGCTTCACGCACGGCCCGGTCAATCGCGACGGCAAGGATGGGGTGAAGAAAGAACTGGCCAGCGGTGAAGTCGCCATGAAGCAACTCGGCCAGCAGTCGGGGCTGTTCGAGATCGACTGCACTCAGGACCCCGTTGCCGACTTCACGAAGGAAAACATCAAGAAGTACGACATCGTGATGTTCTACACGCAGGGCCTAATGGACATCAAAGACGCCGACCGCGACTACTTTATGAATGAGTGGCTGAAGCAGAAGGGGCACGGCTGGATCGGCTTCCATTCGGCCGCCGACACGTACCGGACGGAAAACCCGACTCACAAGTGGTACTGGGATCTGGCGGGCGGGACGTTCAAGAGTCATCCGTGGAACGCGGGTGAGGTGGTCACGATCAGCGTTCATGACACCAAGCATCCCGCCATGAAGGCGTTCGGCGACGAATTCCAGATCAAGGACGAGATCTACGAATACGTTCACTGGGTGCCGGAGAACGTCCACGTGCTGATGAGCCTGAACATGGAGAAGTGCAACACGAAGCGGCCCTATCACGTCCCCGTCTCGTGGTGCCGCTCCTGGGGCGACGGCAAGATCTTCTTCAACAACCTCGGTCACAACGATTCGACCTGGACCGACAAACGGTTTCTCGACTCGACCGAAGCCGCCATCCGCTGGATTCGTAATGAAGTCCCCGGCGACGCCACGCCGAACCCGGATGTCTCGAAGGCCCAGCAGGAGAAGGCTCTCAAGGATGCCGGTGTGGCCAAATGATTCCAGGCCAGCCAGGGGTCAGGTGGTTCAAAGTTCATTTTTCGCGGTGTGTCTAATCGAGATGTTGGAACCGGGTAAGCTCGCGAAAAATGAACTTTGAACCACCTGACCCCGAGCGACACGGCACGCACTCACCAGAAAACTCACATCGACAGCCAAATGGATTCTGGACTGTTCGTCATGGAGCATTTGCCATCGCGTGCCTCTTATTCGCGTGTGCAGTTTACTGGCTAAGGGACCAGACGCAGAACAAAGTGACGATCCGCAACGGGTTGTCAGTTCCCTTAACAAACGTGGTTGTCATTGTTGGACCGCCTGTGACTGATCCGCTGATCGATCCACTCGCAGAAATCGACCCCAATCATGAGCGGGTGTGTCTTCCCAACCTCACCGTTTGCCCAGGCACTGTGATTCACATCACCTTCCGGGGGAACCGAGGCGATCGAATCGCTGTCCGCCATGATTTCGGAGGATGCAGTGCGCCGGTACGCCCACGATGGGGCATGCGGATGTTGAGCGACGACGATATGAGCGGGTCTGGTATTCTCGACACAACATCGTCACTGCGCGAGTGCTTCGACACCATTTCTGCTTGGCTTCCACTACCGGCGTCTTGGCGCGAGTAGGCGAGGGATTCCGTCATGCGATTCTTGGCAACGCTGGTGGTGACATTGTTTGTGTTTGCGGAGGCATCTGCGGCCGAGCGTCCGCCGAATATCGTGTTCGTGTTTGCGGACGATTTGGGAATCAACGACCTCGGTTGTTACGGCCGCAAGGATCAGCAGACGCCGAATCTCGACAGGCTCGCCGTGCAGGGGACGCGGTTCACGTCGGCGTATTGTGCGCAGCCGATCTGCTCCCCATCGCGAGCGGCCGTGATGACGGGGAAGACGCCCGCGCGACTGCACCTCACGACGTTTCTGCCCGGCCGTCCCGATTGTGTGTCGCAGAAGTTGCTGCACCCCAAGATCGAGATGCAGTTGCTGCTCGAAGAAGTGACGATTGCCGAGTCGCTCCAGTCGGCTGGTTACGCGACGGCCTGCGTGGGCAAGTGGCATCTCGGCGGACAGGGCTTTGGTCCAAAGGAGCAGGGGTTTGACTTCGTCCACGTCGGCAAAGCTAACACGCCGCCCTCGGACCTTGAGGGTGGCAAAGGCGAGTACGACCTGACCGCCGCCGCCGAGAAGTTCATCACCGACAACCGCGACCGGCCGTTCTTTCTTTACATGCCGCACAACAACCCGCACGTGCCGCTGGCCGCAAAGGCCGAGCTGGTCGAGAAGTACAAGGACTCGTTCAACCCGATTTACGCGGCGATGATCGAGACGCTCGACGACAGCGTCGGCAGGCTCATGTCCAAGCTGGACGAACTAAAGCTGACCGGCAACACGATCTTCGTCTTCTCTTCCGACAACGGCGGTCTGCATGTGCAGGAACTGCCGCACACACCGGCCACGCACAACACACCGTATCGCGCGGGGAAGGGCTACCTTTACGAGGGCGGGCTGCGAATCCCGCTCATCGTGCGCTGGCCCGGCGTGGTGAAGGCCGGTCGAGTGGTGGATTCGCCCGTCATCAACACCGACTTCGTCCCGACGCTGCTCGAACTGGCGGGCATCGTCGTGGGAACGGCGTATGACGGAGTGAGCTTCGCCAATTTGCTGAAAGGTGGTGACGCGCAGCCGCGTCCGTTCTTCTGGCACTTCCCGCACTACACGAATCAGGGTGGACGCCCGGCCGGCGCGGTGCGTGAGGGGAATTGGAAGCTGATCGCGTACTACGACACCGGCCGCGTTGAGCTGTTCGACTTGTCCGACGACATCGGTGAGCGGCACGACATCGCCGCCGAGCACGTTGATCTCGTCAGCAAACTCCACGACAAACTGAAGGCGTGGCGGAAGAGCATCGGCGCGCAGGAGAACACTCCCAACCCCGACTTCGATCTCGCGTGGTTCCAGAAGCTCTACGTCGATTTCAATCCGTCGCTGGTCCCGCTCAAACCGACCGCTGTCGAGATGGCCAAGTCGTTTGAAGTCTGGCGTGAGGGGATGGATGCAGTTCTACCGAAAGCGAAGAAGTGACAGTGTGACGTGAGGCAAATGAAACGAAGCGGAACGGACATCAAACAAGCATGTCTGGTGAGTTCCGAGTTGCTGCGTGCGTCTCTGTGAAACTCCACTCGTTGACTCTGCCATGATCCTTTGATCGAGTTGTCTGATGCGAAACCCGTTCGTGGCTCCGACCATCGCCCGCATGTTTCTTCGACGGGGCGTTTCGTCCGTGCCGGATGATGAGTTCTTCCCGTACATTCGGCTCCCGAATGGAACATTCAAAACGACGCGGGCCAACCGCATGCCGGATGTCGATGAACGGCTGACCGCGCTGCTGAAACAAGAATCGCGGCACTACGATCTGCTCGACGTGGCGGCTTCGTCGGGAACCTGTACGGTGGAACTCGATGCCGCGCTGAGCGCACACGGGATCGAGCATGCCACGTTCGCGAGCGACCTAATTCTGGATGCCCGCTGCCTGTCGCTATGGCCGGGGAGAATCCTCTTCTGCGAGAAGAACCACGTCCTGCAAGTCGACTTCGCCGGGCTGGCCTTTCCGAACACTCCACCGAGCAAATTGTCGGGACTGCTGTTCTTCGTCGCGCGCGGCTTGATCGGTCTGGCTCGCCGGGTCGGATGGTCCGCGCAGCAAGTCTCTTTGCTGTCCGAGGCCGCTCGTCGGTCGTCGATCACGTTTTCGGAGGGCGACGTGTTTGGCGAGGTCTTTCGAGCCGATCTCGCTCGCCGCTTCGATGTCATTCGCGCGGCGAACATTCTGACCGCCAGCTATTTCACGGAGGCCGAGATCAAACGAGCCATCGCCAATCTCAAGAGTCGTCTTCGCGCCGAGGGACTGCTGGTGTTGGTGCGAACGAACGATGAGGTCAACCTGACGAGCGTCTACCGGCTCCACAACGATTCGCTCGAACCGGTGGAACACGTCAACGGTGGTGTCGAAATTGCGCCGTGGGTTTCGGAGTCCAACGATTGAACAGGCGGCTCAGCGGTTCGCAGTCCGATGTTCGGCCAACCATGCTTGGAACATCAGGACATCCCACAGCCAGCGATGCCAGTTCACAGCCCCGCTGAGATGTTCGGCCCACTTCTGCCGGATCGGCTGCGGGTTGAGATAGCCCTCCCGTTTCAGACGACCTTCGTCGAGCAGATCCTCGGCCCAGTCCTTCAGCGGACCGCGCAGCCAGAAGTCGATCGGCACGCCGAAGCCAACCTTCGGCCGCTCGAACAATTCCGGGGGAACGTATTGCGCGAGAACGGATCTCAGAATGCGTTTGCCGATTCCATTGCTGGCCTGGAACGAGTGCGGCAGCGTCCACGCGAACTCGACCACGCGATGATCGAGCAGCGGGACGCGCGTTTCGAGCGACACGGCCATGCTGGCGCGATCGACCTTCGCGAGCACGTCGCCCGGCAGATACGTCAGCGTGTCGTACCACTGCCAGCACTGTTGGAACTCACCCGGCGATCGGTTTCGCGCGGCGGGACAGAAGTCCTGGGGAATCTCGTGTTCATCGACGATCGATGCGCCGATGACCACGTTGTCGTCGGCACGCCAGTGGACCATGTTGCGGAGATAGCGTTCGTTGGGATTGGTCTCGCCCAGCACGTTGGCAACCCGCTGAAACAGTCTCGCCAGCCGCGCGGGCGACAACCTGCCCAGCGAGCGACATGTCTGTGCGAGCGGTTGACGAATCGCATCCGGCAGCGCGTGGAGCAATCCGACCGCGCGAGACCGGACCGCGCGCGAGACCGCGCTGCCACCGGACGACGCGAGGCTGCGGTCGAAACCGAGCAGGGCTTCAAAGTAGCGGTGGTATCCGCAGAACAACTCGTCGCCGCCGTCTCCCGACAGCGACACCGTGACGTGCTGCCGCGCGAGTTGGCTCACGAGAAACGTCGGCACCTGCGACGAGTCGGCGAACGGTTCGTCGAACATCGTCGGCAGTCGCGGAATCATGTCGCGCGCCTGCTGCGACGTGACATACAACTCGGTGTGATCCGTCTTCAAATGTTCGGCCACCCGCTTCGCGAACGGTGCCTCGTTGTACTCCTCTTCCTCGAACCCGATCGTGAATGTCTTCACCGGCCGCGAGGACTGCTTTTGCATCAGGGCCACCACCACGGACGAGTCGATGCCGCCCGACAGGAACGCGCCGAGCGGCACGTCGGCCACCATGCGGCAGCCCACCGCATCGGTCAACAATCGGTCGAGACTCGTCACCGCGTCCTGGTACGACCCGACAAACGGATGGTCCTGGCCACCGGAGACGGCGTCATCCAGACTCCAATACGGCTGCTGCGAATCGGCGCGGCTTCCCGACCACCAGGCTTCGTCGTCGAGCCGGATCGTCAGCGAACATCCCGGTCGAAGCTGAGTCACATCGCGGTAGATCGAGGTTCCGGGCAGGTACGATCGCTTTAGAAACTCGCCCAGGGCCTGCCGGTTGATGTCGCCTCGAAAGGCGGGATGGGCGCGCAGTGCCTTCGACTCCGACCCGAACAACAGCGTCGATCCGAACCGCCCGTAGTAGAGCGGTTTCTTGCCGATCCGGTCTCGAATCAGAGTCAACTCGCGCTGCTGCGTGTCCCAGACGGCGATGGCGAACATACCGATGCAGCGCTGGATCGTCTCGACGATGCCCCACTCGACGAAGCCTGCGACGAGGACTTCCGTATCGGAGTGACCGCGAAACGAGTGACCCTTCGCCGCGAGTTCCCCGCGCAGCTCCGAGTGATTGTAGACCTCGCCGTTGTACACGATGACGAACCGCCCGCAGGCCGATGCCATCGGCTGATGACCCGCCGGCGAGAGATCCACGATCGACAAACGCTTGTGTCCGAGTGCGATGCCGGCCGCCGGATCGCACCACGTTCCGGTGTCGTCCGGTCCCCGGTGATGCAGCGTCTCGTTCATGCGACCGACAACGGCCAGCAACTCGTCGGTCGATTGGTCGCGAGAGCGATTCCAGAACCCGGTCAGACCGCACATGAGATCGTTCAATATGGAAAGAGAAAGTGCCGAGTAGCCACGCTCGCCAAGAGCGTGGGGGGATTCGCGGTAACCCACGCTCTTGGCGAGCGTGGCTACAAAACTTCTTCTTCAGATCTACTGACGTGCATGTCGGTGTTGTTCGATCACCGTTTCAAACAATTGTTCGAGCTTGGCCACTCCGGCCGCCATCGAGAACGTCCGTTCCACCCACTCGCGTCCCGCCGCCGTTCGTTCACGCCAAGCCTCGCGATGAGTGAGACAATCTTCAATCGCCTCCGCCAGCGCCGCCGAATCGGCCGGAGGCACGAGTCGTCCGCAGCGTCCGCCGTCGAGCACTTCGCTCGGACCGCTCGGACAGTCCGTAGACAGGACCGGAAGGTTCACGGCCAGCGCCTCCATCAGCACGCTGGCGAAACCTTCATGCAGCGACGGCAGGCAGAACAAATCGGAATGGCGATAAAACGGATACGGGTTTCGATGAAAGCCAGCGAAGTGAACGTGCGAGTTCAACCCGCGCCGCACGGCGTCCCTCTTCAACTCCTCTTCCAACGGGCCGACTCCCACGAGGTGACACAACAACTCGCGATGCCCGCGCTGATTCACCAGTTGGTCGAGGGCCTCCAGCAGATACTTGTGTCCCTTCTCGTCGGCGAGTCGAGCGACGGTGAGCAGATGAAACCGACCCGGCTCAAATCCCGGGTCGTATTCGAGCGACCGCCGCTGCGCGTGTTCAAAATCCAGCAGGTTGTAATGCACCTCGATCCGCTCGCCCGGAACGGCCAGATCGTCGATGAGTTGTTGCCGGATTCCGCCCGAAATGGCCACGACACGGTCGGCGGTCGAGTAAGCGTGCGTCGCAATGCGTGTGGCCTGGGCGAGGTTGCCACCGGCATAACGTTTGACGTGCTCCAGGGGATCAAAAACGCAGACCGAAACGCGCGGAACCCGCACCGCGCGCGTGGCCGGAGCCGCATCGAGCGTCGTCTGATAAATGCGGTCGTACACCAAGTCGATCCGTTCACGGCGAATCGTCTGCGCCAAATGTTGCCAGCGAACCCGGTTCGTCGTTCTCAGGACGTAATGAATCTTGGAGCGGATCGTTCCGGCGAAGCCCTCCCAGAACGAATGGATCGGCACGTCGGCGGGGACTTCGTCCAGCAGTTCGCCCTTACGATGAGCCAGATAGAGCACGGGACGGAACCGTGCTCTATCAAGTCGCTTAATGATCTCGAGGATCTGGCGTTCGGCACCGCCACCTGCCATCGATCCGATCACGAACATCACGTTCTTGGGCTTCACGAAATTTCCATCGCATTCGGAGACAGACCGACGGTTAACTCAACACGCGGAACAGTTCTACCTGAAGGTCAGGTCGAGTTCATCGCCGGCGACGCTTCGGCCCGTCTTCGGCCAGGCTGGCGAACAACTCTTCCAATCGTCGCAGGCCCGACTTCAGATCGCACAATTCGCGAATGTGGTGGATTGCGGGCCCGGTGAGCGTCTGCCACTCGGACGGATGGTCCATACAGTCGGCAATCGCATCCGCCAGAGCGGTGCTGTCTCCGGGAGCGACCAGCCGACCGCAGCGGCCGCCGTCCAGAATCTCGCTCGTCCCGCCGGGACTGTCGGTGGCGAGAGCCGGAGTGCCACAGGCCACCGCCTCCAGCAGCGAGTTGGGGAGTCCCTCGCACAGCGACGGCAGGACGAACAACCGGGCGTGCCTGTACCACGGCAGCGGGTTCGGCACGAAACCGGCCAGAGTGACGTGAGGCTCCAGTGTGTGAAGGCGGATGAACTCGGTCAGCTCGTTCTTCAACTCACCCTGCCCCAGCACGATCAACCGGACGTGGCGGCCTCGCTCGTGAACCAGGATGCGGACCGCATCGAGCAGGAACCGCTGGCCCTTCAGCGGATCGAGCCGACCACCCGTCACGATCAGAAACGGATCGCGCGGTACGTCCGGCACGAACTCGGCCGACAGTTTTGCGAGGCGTTCATAATCGACGAGGTTGTAGAGCACTCGGACGTGCGCTTCGGGCAGCGAATGGAACTCCAGCAGTCGCCGCCGCAATCCCTCCGAATTCGCCAACACGATCGACGCGGAGGAGAATGCCCAGCGCGAGAACCGTCGCGCGAACAGCGGCATCCTCCTCGCATAGAGTTTCAAATCCGATTCGGGATCGCAGACGCAGCACGACACGCGCGGCGTTGGCCTCCACCAGCACGCGACCGCCGCATCGACTGTGGCGTTAAAGGTGCGGTCGTAGACGAGATCGATCCGCTCGTCGGCCAGCAACCTGGCGAGGTGCCTCCACCGTACGTGCGGCACCGTCCGGAAAAGGCGATGTAACTTGGATCGCCACGTCCGCAGAAATTCCTCCCAGAACGAATGGATCGGCACGTCGGGGGGAGCTTCGCCAAGCAGCTCGCCGCTTCGGGAACCGACGTACAGAATCGGCTCGAACCGGACGCGATCGAGGTGCTTCAGAATCTCGACCACCTGCCGCTCGGCACCGCCGCCGCCCATGTTGCCGATAACAAACAGTATTCGCAGGCGACGCGGCATGTGTTTTCCAGACAGGAGTCGGGTCTGCTCTTGAAAAACCAGCCCGAAGCGCGAGCGAGGGCTTCGGACGGATCGAGTGTTCAGCCCTCGCTTGCGCGTCGGACTAGTTTTGAACTGGGCTCTAGTGCGCCAAATTCAATGTGATGTTTCGTTGGAAGGCGATCGCGTCCGAGGCTTCGATGACCAACTCGTAACCGTTCTGATGCAGCTTCTCGGCGACTCGCTCAAATGTTTCGGACGACATCGTGCCGACGTGCAGTCCGTGCTCGAAGCGAATGATGGTGGGAGTCAGCACTCGGAAGTCGATCCCCAGAATGATTTCCGAATCGTACCCCTCGGTGTCGATCTGCAACAAATCCAGGCTCGAAAACTGCTGAGCCTCCAGCAACTCGCCCAACGTCACGCAGGCGACCTTCTCACTCACAATCACATCCGAGGGAGTGCCGCTCAGTTCGTGATGCTGTCTGCTAAACGAGGCGATCCCCTTCGCCCACTCGGGCAGGCCCTCGGCCCGAGCGGGATCGACACGATGCAGCGTCATCTCCTTCTCTGTGTTGTGGATGGCGCAGTTGACCGGAACGATGCGCGGATAATTCCGGTAGTTATGTCGCAGTTGTGCGAACAGATCCGGAAGCGGCTCCACCACGAGTCCCCGCAACCGGGCGTGATTTCGGGTCACGAACGGGTAGATCGGATCGAAACTGATGCCGTCGCAGGCACCGATCTGCACGAAGCGAAATTCGGGTGACCTCGCGAGTTGAAAGTAGAGGAGCGCCTCGAAGTCGAAGAACTGTGTGTTGTCGAGACGTGTGATGCGATACCCGCACGTTCGCGCGAGGCCCTTCAGCAGTTTCTTCGGCAGGTCGAACATGATGCTTGGATTGACCTTGATTTCCCTCACGCCGTCGATGGCGGTCTACTTCGAGTCGCCCAACGATTTCTTGACCTGTTCGCTGAGCTGTTTGAGGTCCACCTGTTGTCCCTCCTTCGGGAAGGGATGCGGCAGCAGAGACCACTCTTCGGTGAACGACGCCGATTCGCCGGGTTGAAGGCGTTCGCGCGGGCCGAGTGGTTCGAGTTCGATGCGCGGGCCGGTCGGATACCAGACGGAGAGCGTCAGTCCGGCCGCCTCGTTGTAGACGCGGTCGGGGAACGTCGCGAAGCGTTTCACAAACAGCGTGTCGTTCGGCATGAGATAGCCGAGCCAACCGGCGTGCGAATCGAACCCGAGCTTCGGCTTGCGCGGCGGAGCGAGGATTTCGAGGAAGCCATCCCGTTCGCGAATCAGATCATCCTTGTTGCGGACGTTGATGATCGCGCTGTCCTCGTACATCGCGTACTTCGACGGGAACCGGCTCGGGTGGTTGCCCAGTGGAATCAAACAGATGCCGCCGCCGGGTGAGAACGAGCGGCCCCAGTGGCAGACCTCGCGCACCTCCTTCGAGACGTTGATGATCGTCTGCTTGCACAGCAGCCGAATCGCTTCCGTCCCCGCCGCACCGCTCCGAAGATCGAACTCGCGCACGAGTTGGATGCCCGCGCTCTCGTCTTTTGGACTGGTCAGCTTCGCCGAACAAGGCCCGGTGATTTCGCCGGTCCAGTCACTCGACCACAGCTTCGGGTGAGCGATGACGGTCAACTCCGGG
>JAYUFF010000876.1:0-3917 GCA_043738825.1 Schlesneria sp. | reverse complement strand
GATCGCCGACGGCCTGTTGGAACCGGACGAGGCGGTCCGCGCGTATCACTCAAACCTGAACAAACTCGGCATCCCACCGCACCGACCGCTGGAACAGGATCTGACACTTCAGACCAACGTCATGAGCTACGGCGGCAGCAGCGGCACGACGGTCAGCATTCCCGCGTAATCGTTAAAATCAGCGTGCTGACGCTGCTGAAAAAAGCAACCACGGAAGCCGGGTGGGTAGTGGATGGTGGGCAGCAAATGCGTGCGAAAGCCATTCGGTTCCCGCTTACCAGTCTTCATCTGTACTACGAACATTTCGATTCTTCGCAAGCCGCGAAAAATTCCAACGCAAAGGCGCAACGATGCAGAGACGCAGGAACGAGTGCATCCTGGCAACCACAATCCGAACGACACACCGGATGTCGACTTCGCACGGAGGGGGCGCTGTTCGGAGTCCGTCCTTGCACCTCTGCGACTTTGCGCCTTTGCGTTGAAAATTTTGGCCTTCCCTCTCCGCTGCCATTAGGTTGCGGGTCTCCCACGCTGTGGAATCATAGAAATCTGTCGTTCTTCTGCGGCGGAGGCTGTGCTTTGTTGCGGGACGCGAGCAGCACGACATGACGATTTGGAAGTTGACGGCTGGTGGAACAAACGGCTGGTGACGGACTGCTCCGTTTTTCGTCTTCGGTACCGCCTGCCTTCAAAAAATGAGGTAGGTTTTCGGTAAGAACCCCGTCCACCGGGATGCACTTAATCCGCCGGAGCAACCATGAAGACACCAGATCCTTGGACCCGTCCCAGCCTGCATGATCTACGGGCCGTTTTGGAAAGCATTGAGAAGGTTGACGGAACCAACCTGCGGAATAACGAACGGATCGAACTGACCGTTCCAGCGGAACTGACGACGCACCGCGGGAACTCGATCTCAGCCATGACACGCGAGATCAGCCGGTTTGGAATCGGCCTGCTGCACCGGGGCAACATTCCCACCGGCGAAGTGACGGTCAAGATGGCCAGCGAAGCGCGCGAATACAGCTATCGCGTCGCGATTGAATGGTGCGTTCCGTGCGAAAACGGGATGTACATGAGCGGCGGCCGATTCCTCACGAAATCGGCCACCGATGAGAGCGCCGTCTGACTATACCCCGCACGGTTGAGATTGGCCGGTTGTTCGGAGCCGTCCCGTCGGCGGAGCGACGGGACTACAGTAGTCCCGTCGCTCCGCCGACGGGACGGCCTGAGCAGGTTGAATCCCACCATGCTAGGCATCACGCGCAGTCGCATCGGGTTTTTCGAGTCAAACGGGCGGTGACGACCGGATTCGCCTTTCTCGCGAAGACGCAGCGGTCCGACGGGGCCTGGTTGCCACTTTGGTTTGGAAACCAATTCGCCCACGACGACGAGAACCCGGTCTATGGAGTCTCGCGCGCGCTGGCGGCCTATCGCGATTGGAACCGATTGGACGAGCCGGTCGCTCAACGCGCAATCGCGTGGCTGGCGTCCGTGCAGAATTCGGATGGCGGCTGGGGAGGGGCTGCTGATACACCTTCATCGACTGAAGAGACGGCTCTCGCCGTGGAAGCCCTCTTGCCGGTGGCCGAATGTGCGGAGGCGTGCCAGCGCGGGTTGGAGTGGCTGCTCGCGCGAATCGATTCAGGAACATTTCAGGAACCGGCTCCGATCGGACTCTACTTCGCCAAGCTGTGGTATTTTGAGCGCCTTTATCCAATAATCTTCGCGACCTCCGCCTTGGCCCGCGCCATCGAGCGGATCGACAACTGCCTGTAGCTGAGTTCGCAAGAACTCAGCCCAACTCACCACCACGAACTGAGTTCTTGCGAACTCAGCTACAGACCGACGAATCATCCAGGTTAAACCTCCACGCCTCGTCGCACGCTCAGGCTCGCACCGGCGGCATTGTTTGGATTCCAGAAAGGTCACTTCATGATCGCAGCGACTCTCGCCACCCAAGACGATGACGTGAGGACTGAGCCGGACGCCGTCGAAACCGCCGTGGCGGAGTCACCCGTTGAGGAGAAGGCTGTTGACGACAAGCCGCGACGCGGACGAAGCACTTCGCACCTGAAACTGGTTCCCGACACGCTCGAACTGCGCGAGTACATTCGCGAGGCGTCGGAACGCTATGCCACGCAACTCGACAAGAGCCGGCCGTTCAACAAGGCCGCGTTGGAAGCACACTCCCGGAAACTGCTCGATCAGATCCAACAGCCGGAGTGCTACCTCGGGTTCGCGATGGTGCTGGTCGGCAACGCCTTCTGGAAGCAGCAGTTCTTGGCGATCCCGTTTGAGCGACGGCTTCTACTGCTGCCGCATTGCCTCAAGCACGCCGACGGCTGCCCGGCGGACTACGACGAGTTTGGACTCGACTGCGAAAAGTGCGGGGCCTGCTCGATCGCCGACTACAAGGTGAAGGCGGAGCAGCTCGGCTACAAGGTGCTCGTCGCGGAAGGTTCGCCGATCGTGCTGAAGATCATCGTGTCGGGCCACGTCGATGGCATTCTGGGAGTCGCCTGTTTGAACGTGCTGGAGAAGGCGATCGACAAGGTCTTGCTCGCGGGAGTCCCTTCCTACGCGGTGCCGCTCCACTCGGGTGACTGCAAGAACACGAAGCTCGATGAGTCGTGGGTCTGGCACTGCCTCGACAAGTACGTGCCGCTGGAAGAACAGAAAACGTCGGGCTATATCCCGCTGATGCGGGCCTCGAACGAAATGTTCGAGACGCAGATCGACGAAGTCTTGCCACTCGCGCGACAGGGAGCGAACGCGGGAGACTCGTTGCTGGCCGAGACCGAATTGATCGCGAGAAACTGGATGGTGAAAGGAGGCAAGCGATTGAGGCCCTTCATCACGCTGGCAGCTTATGACGCACTGACCGGTGCCGCCGGATTGCAGTCGGCGTCAGGAAACGATCTGCCAAAGTTCTCGTTGGAGGTCCGGCGCACTGCGATGGCGATGGAGGCTTTTCACAAAGCGTCGCTCGTCCACGATGACATTCAGGACAACGACCCGTACCGCTACGGACAGGAGACGCTGCACAAGCGCTACGGAGTGGGAACGGCCATCAACATTGGAGACTATCTGATCGGCCTCGGCTACCGGCTGATCAGCCAGAGTCGCCGCGAGTTGGGTGCGGAGGCGGCGAGTGACATTCTGGACCGCCTCGCCAACGCGCACCTCAAACTGTGCGAAGGGCAGGGGGCGGAGTTGCGATGGACGGGAGCCGACTCCGTCAAGCTGACGGCACTCGATGCGATGAAGCTCTACGCACTGAAGACATCCCCCGCGTTTGAAGCGGCGCTGTACGCGGGACTGCGGATGGCCGGACCGATGGATGCGTATGAAACGATGGTCCCGACGTTCTGTCGGCACATCGGCGTTGGCTTCCAAATTCTGAATGACCTGCTGGATTGGGAAGAGAGTGCTCCGAACAAGCTCGTCGCCGGACGCGATGCCGAATTGGCGAAGCCGACGCTGCTGCTGGCCCTCGCGCTGGATCTCGCCAAGGGTCCGGTTCGCGACGAGCTGGAAAGCGTCATCACCGAACCGCTGACCGCCGCCGTCCGGTCGGATCGCCTGCGCAGGCTCTACCAGAAACTGGGCGTGTTCGAGCGAGCCGAGGCGCTTGTCGATAAGTGCCGTAGCCGGGCCGAAGCGGTCGCCGACGAAGTGCAGTCCGAGGCGCTGCGGCAACTGCTGTACTTCCTCGTCGATACCGTCTTGGCGCATTCTCCGGCCACGCCGTCGCCCGCATCGCTCGTGCCACTGTCGGGACTATTTCCGATCATCGGCAACTCCCCCGTCGGCGCGATGTGAGTCGCTTCCGAATTGTCAGGTGACTTCGACACGATCGAAAACTTGGCCTTGGGTGCCACGGTCACGGCTTTGCGTGGCCGTGCTCTTGTCGTAGC
>JAYUFF010000875.1:0-3920 GCA_043738825.1 Schlesneria sp. | reverse complement strand
ACGGGACGACTGTAGTCCCGTCGCTCCGCCGACGGGACGGATCGCGTGGGCTGCCACCGAGCGAGTTCCCGCCGTCCTCGCCGCGTTTCCCGACGCATCGCTCGATCCCGTCGTGACGGTTCCCGCCGAAGTCCGTCACGATTGGGAAGCGACGGATGCGCGAGTCGCGATGGTGCGCGGGCTGCTCGAAACGTGCGGGCCGATCACGGCCGCAGTGGTCGCCTCGCGCGCGGGCATCACCACCAGTCAGGCCGACGCGGCACTGGAGGCTCTCGAAGGCGAGGGCGTCGTTCTGCGCGGACGATTCATGCCAGAGAAGAGTCGAGAGACGAGAGTTGAGGGTCAAGAGCCAGAGAATGCTGCGATGGCCGAGTCTTCCTCTGGCTCTCGACTCTCGTCTCTCGACCCTCGACTTCTCGAATGGTGTCATCGCCGACTGCTGGCCCGCATTCATCGACTCACGCTGGATGGCCTGCGCAAGCAAATCGAACCGGTTGGCGTGGAAGTTTTTCTGAGGTTCCTCACACGCCATCACGGCGTCTCGTGGTCGCATCGGCGTGGTGGAGCGAACGGTCTGTTCGAGGTGATTGCTCAGCTTCAGGGACTCGACATTCCCTCGGTGGCTTGGGAGCGGGACATCCTGCCGCTGCGGATCGAGAACTATCAGCCCGAATGGCTCGACGAGTTGTGCCTGACGGGCGAAGTCGGCTGGGGACGGCTGTTCCCTCCCCCGCGCAACCCCGACAAATCGCGGCCGATGGCCAGCCTGACGCGCGTCGCGCCGATCTCGTTCTTTCTGCGCGAGGACGCGGCGTGGTTGAGTACACTCTCCCCCGAATTGGATCTCGAAGGATTGAGCAGCCCCGCGCGACACGTCTACGAACTGCTGACCGCTCGCGGTGCGATGTTCGCCGCAGACCTGCTCGCGGCCACGCGGATGCTCAACGATCACCTTGATGATGCGCTCGGGGAACTCGTCGCGCGCGGAGTCCTCACCGCCGACGGCTTCGCCGGTTTGAGATCACTCGTCGGTGAGAAGCCGCCTTCATCGCGTCGGCCTCCGCGCCATCATGCCGAACGGAAGCGAACGTCGAAGACGGCGATCGGACGCTGGTCCGTGCGGAGTCGGTTGGATCGTGAGTGTGGAAGCGAGACAAGGGGACAAGGGGACAAGGGAATGGGGGGACAAGGGGACAAGAAAGCATGCCGTGAATTTTCCTCCCCCGCTCTCTCCATCCCCTTGTCCCCTTGTCCCGCATCACCGATCGAACACAGACCGACCGAGCGCACTCCGAGCATCGCCGAAGACTGGGCCTGGCAACTGCTCCGTCGCTGGGGCGTCATCTTCCGCGATCTGCTCGCGCGTGAGGACGGAGCGCCGTCGTGGTTTGAACTGCTGCAAGTCCTGCGTCGCTTGGAGGCGCGCGGCGAGATTCGCGGCGGCCGGTTCATCGCCGGTGTGGCGGGCGAGCAGTTCGCGCTGGCCGACAGCGTGCAACAGTTGCGACGCCTGCGCGACGAAGGCTCGAAGCAGGAGCTGATCGTGATCTCGGGAGCCGATCCGCTGAACCTGGTTGGCATCGTGACGCAGCACGATCGCATTCCCCGCACCGCCTCGAACCGCGTCGCCTATCTCGACGGTGTTCCCATCGCGGGCCTGCACGGTGGCGATGTGAGATGGCTGAGCGAAGCGCCTCGCGAACAGATGGCCCTCGCCCTCGAACGGCTGCGCCAACACAAACTGGTCGATCCGACAGCAGCCAGTTCCGAGCAGGTGCCAGCGGCCCGGTGAGCGATCCACTCCACGCGGCCAAGCATCCGGTCCCTGGCATTCGTTTCGGATTTGAGATTTGGCAATTCAGTTCTTCCCGCCATCACGCGTACTCAACCTCACCAGCAGCTTCGGGTCGGTCTTGTTGTTGAAGAACCGAACGCTGCCGTCAGCCAACAGGAACGACGCGCCGTTGTTCGTGGAGTTGCCGAAGCCGTTCACGTCCTTGTTGAGTCCTCGGCCGATGGTTCGCCAGTTTTCGGGGTCGCCCCACGGGGGATAGGTTCCGGCCAACTCGCCCACGATCAGCGTGTTCGCGAGGCCGTCGGTTACTTCCTCTTTCTTGACCGCTTCGTCGCGTTGGAAGATGCCGACGTGAGACAGTCCCGTGGCGTCGTCGATCTCACCACCGACGCCTGCGAAGTGCGAGACCGCATATCCCTCAACGATCTTCGCGCGATCGCCTCCCGCTGCGAAGTAGGTCACGACATCGCGGCCCATCGCCACTCGGTTGGCCGGGTCGTCGTAGGGTTTGTCCTGATCGATGCTGTGATAGAGTTCCTGTTCGCCCACGAATGGAAGCAAGAACGTCATCCAACCGTGCTGACCTCGCGTCACGCCAGCGGCATCACGAGCGAACACGCCACCCACGGGAAAGGCCGAGTGTTGTTCGTGATACCGATTCAACGCGACTCCCATCTGTTGGAGATGCCGCGACGTGACCTGTTGCCCGGTCGATTCACGCAGATCGCGGCCCAGTCCCGAGAAGAACAACGGCCCGAGAAAAATGCCAAGCGATCCGAATCCCATCGCGACGACGGAGACCGCTCGCGTCGCAAACGCCAGGTCGCGACGAGCGGCTCCGGTGAGCGTCACGTATCCGGCGATGATGGCCGCGAAGCCGAAGCCCGTCGCCGGGAAGCCGGACCAGACTTGAGGCAACATCGCCAGCGCCGACGCCGCCACGGCCGCCACTCCACATGCGAGACCTATCCGGCTCTGACGCTTCGCTTGAAGGGCCATCCTGAGATAACGAGGCGGCTCCAAATCGTCGGGGTTGATCGGCAACAACGCGAGCGGCAGGACGATCTCTTCCTCGTCGAGAGACTTTTGTTCTTCTTCAGCCTCTTCTCCCTCGTCGTCTTCTCCGGTCCCCTCGCCCCCGTCTGCGGGGGAGAGGGTTAGGGTGAGGAGGCTTTCGGGAGATTGCGGAGCGCGGAGTGCGGAGTGCGGAATGGAAGAGGCGGACGATTCGAGTTCATCGTCATTCGACTGAACCTCGACACTCGCCGCCCGCTGCATCAACGAGAACAGCCCGCGCGGCGGAGCGACCGGCGCGGGCGACTCCTCCACGTCGTTGTCCGAGGTCGCTGCGGCTTCGATCACGGATTCTGCCGTGGACGCGGCGGCCGGTTCGTCGGAAGGCTCGGTCGGCGTCTGCCGCATCAAACTCCACAGACCGCGCCGACCGGGTGCGGCGGCGTTTGGAGACGCTTCATCGACGGCGGCTGGAGCGGGCGGAGACTCTTCGATTGGCGAGTCCGCAACCGGCGCGAGGGGCGTCTCCTCGACAGCCGCCTCCTCCGGTGAGGCCGTCTGTCCCATCACGGCCCACAACCCACGACGACGCGGCGCGGGTGATTCGGCGTCTGGCACTGAGTCCGTCATGGAACCATCGGCCTCCGTGTGACAATCTGCGCTATCAACCCTCTCGAATAACTCACTCGAAGTCTGGCTTTTCCGAAAGCCGGACTTCTCTCTGGGCTGCTGCCTCGCAGAAGGAAGTCCGGCTAACAAGGCTAAACCGGACTTCAGATTCCCCTCCTCATCCCTTCGGCATCACGCTGCGACCGAGGACCGTGTCGAATTCGCTGACGGCCGGAACGAGCATCGCGATCACGGTGAAGCCGTAAGCCGCGACGACGAACAGGCAAACTCCCAGCGTCTGGCCCAACAGGAAACTGGTGATCGCATAGAACGTGCAGAACGGCAGGATGCCCGCCGCGAGTGTCAGCGCGGGACTCGGGTTGCGATGCGTGAGCGACACCCACAGGCCGAGGCTTCCGCCGAGGATGAACACCAAAAAACTCGGCAGTTGCAGACCGAAGGAGGCGCGCGCCTGCAGGATCAGGATCATGCAGATGAAGAT
>JAYUFF010000874.1:0-3924 GCA_043738825.1 Schlesneria sp. | reverse complement strand
CGAGGACGGGCCTCGTGGCCCGTCCTCGGGGATTGGCGTCGTCATGTCTGGTCCCTTGGTTGTCGTCCCGCTCCGCGAGACGTGAGCCTTCGTCCTGTTAGGTCTCTGTACAAACGATATTTATCTCTGCCCGGTCTCCTTCGTGTGAGTCGAGCAACTACATCGTGATGCGGAACACCTGCGGGGCGGTTCCCGTGCGAATGAAGTGTCGAGCCATCTCCATCAACTTCGGATCGGCCGTCAACCGCAAAGCCTTCGCGATGGCGGCGTCATCGGTGGCGTCGTTGCCAATTGTGGCGCTGACCTTCACGTCGGGAGTCACTCCCGCGCCGGACATCTCGCGACCGTCGGGGCTGTAGAACTTGGCCGTCGTCAGTCGCAGACCGGCCGGAGCCGACTGCAACGGGAAGAGCGTCTGAACCGTGCCCTTGCCGTAGGACCGTTCACCGACGATCACGCCTCGACCGTTCTCTTGAATCGCAGCAGCCAGGATTTCGCTGGCACTCGCGCTGTTGCGGTCGATCAACACGACGAGCGGCACCTTCCACGTTTGAGCGTAATGAGCCGTCTCCTTGGTGTTGTCGGCCGCCGTGCGGCCCTTCGTCGAGACGATCGTGCCCGCTGGCAGGAACCGGTCTGAGATTGAAATGGCGGCCGTCAGCAGGCCACCGGGATTGCCACGCAGATCCAGAATCAATGACTCCATCCCCTGCTTGTGCAGCGACAGCAGAGCCTCATCGAGTTCCCGGACTGAGGCGTCGCCGAACTGTTCGAGCTTGATGTAGCCGACCTTGTTCGAGGCGTCTTCCATGCGGGCCGCGACGTTGTGGATCGCGATCTTGCGGCGAACGAGCGTCACGTCGCCGCGTCGTCCGTCACGCACCAGCTTGAGTTGCAGCGGCGTTCCCGGTTGACCGAGGATGTAGTCCACCGCCTGATTCAGTTCGAGACCCTGCACCGAATGACCGTCCACTCCCGTGAGGATGTCGCCGCGCTTGAGCGACACTTCCGCTGCCGGGCCGCCCGGCAACACTTTCAGCACCTTCAAGCCCTGAGCATGGGCTTCGATTTCGACTCCAATCCCCACCACGCTGTCCTTCATCCCGACGTTCGGGCCACCGGCCTTCTCGGGCGGGATCAGCATCGAAAACTGATCGAGCGTGTCGAGTTCGGCGTACACGAATTCCAAGCCGACCGTGCCCGGCTGTACTCGCACCTTCTGGTCGAACAGTTGTTGAACGCGGTTCAAGACGGAGACGGCATCGCTCAGATCACGCACCGCCACGCGCTGTCTCATCTGTGTCAGCGCTGCCTGCAACTCTTCCATCCCGCGATCATCGGCCTGCAACCTCGACGCCTGCTGAAACGGCGAGCTATCCAATGCCAGCATCAGATGCGCGAAGGCATCGTCGATGCGCTGGGAGTAAGACGTGGGATGGATGTGGCGGGCGTCGATCAACTGCGCGACTTCGACAAACAGCGACTGCGCCGATTGAGCGGTCAACTGGCCGAGCAGCCTGACCGTGCGCGGGTCGGTGTAGCGGCGTTCGATCTTCTCGCGAGCCGTCGGCACCGGCGCGGGCTTCCGATCCGGCTCGACGACGCGGCCCGGTTGCGAAGGGTTGGGCTGCGAGATTTCCGGATCGCGCGGTTCGACGTGGCGCGGACGCGGCGCGGACGGCATCCGTTGGGGAGCCACGGCGGTCTGGTCGCGCGGCACGGGCGGCAGGTCTTCCACCTCGATCCGTCGCGTGCGCACCGGAAACGGCTCGCGCGTCGAGGCGAGCGGCGTGAAGTCGCTCTCGTCGAGAACTCGTTCGCGCAGCAGTCGCGTTCGCAGTGAGGGAACGCTGGTTGGATAGACCTCGTCTCCGCGGAGAGCCGCGCGACCCGAGACCTCTCCACCGGGCGAAATCCCAAAGTCCGCGTTCCCGCGCGAACGAGTGCTGCCAAACTCCTGAGCGTTCGCCATCGTGGCGGCAATGACGAGTGCCACCGCCAACCAGAACGCATTCCAAAATGATCGTTGAGCTTGAGTCATGCTTCGGTTCCTTCCTGTGTTTGCCGCGTCGATCAACTCCGACGCGATGAGTGTTTGTTGACCGTTCTTTGCTGTACTAGCCCGACGCGCAAGCGAGGGCTGAACCCACACCCACTCGAAGCCCTCGCTTGCGCGTCGGGCTAGTGGTTGAGTCCCTAGTGCTGCATCACCATTTCGAGGTCGTGCAGTTCGTGGAGCAGGTACTCGTCGTGCAACGAGCCTGCGTGATGTTCTTCGTCGTGCTCTGTGTCGCCGTGAGTGACCTCGTCGTGCAGGTCGCCCTCGCCGTGTTCGGCAGACGTTGCCGCACCGGCAATCTCACCGAACTCGTTCAACTCGCCGCGCACGATGCGGACCGAGGCGGGGGCCTCGATGCCGATCTTTACGCTGCCTCGTCCGGTGCGCATCACTCGGATCACAATGTCCTCACCAATCTTGATGGAGTCGTCTCGTTTCCGCGTCAGGATCAACATGGCTTCGTTCCCTTCGGTTGTCTGTTCGACCATTCCATTTGTCGCTGGCGGCTTGTCGGTCGTGTGGCAGGCCACTCACGAGACGATGCCGAATGCAGCCGCCGTGCCAGAAAAAATGTGTCAAGATCAGTTTTGATTCGAGACCACAAATCAGCCGCTTCGCGTGATGTAACGCCTACAAACTCGCAAAAACTGCCGGGTGAGGGCCATCCCGTTTGTAAGAGACTCAAAGCCGCAGAGGCCGCTCTGCAATGTTTACTCGACACCTGGACGCTCGACGTGACGAGTCGATTCGCGCTGACATCGGTTCGATCACGAGTGACGATGCGCACTCGTGGAACGATGCGCGGCGCGGCAGGAACGACCGGTGGAAACCTCACCCTATCATCGCGCGAGAAGCGCGGAGCCGTTCGTCGCGCAGAATCTGTTTGAATCGAGATCGCGGCACGCGCGTTGCGTTCGTGATTCGGTCGTGACCCACGAGTGACGCGGGTCAAGTGGCGAGAACCCACTCAAGTACGAGACTCATTCGGAAGGAACGAATCATGATCGCCAAACCCCTCTTCTCCATGTTGGTCTGCGTCAGCTCAACGCTGATGCTGGCCGGCACCGCACAGGCACAGGGCCTGTTCGGGTTCCCCTTCTTCGCACCGTACAACCCTCAGCCGCGCTACGCCTCGCCGTGCGGGCCGAATGGTTGCCCGACGAGCATGAGCTACGGATACGCCCCGCGGACGAACTGCCCCGGCGGCGTGTGCAATGTTGCCGGCAACGGCTACTCGTCGAACTACGCTCCGCGCGGTTACGGGATGACGAACGGAGGCTGCGGTCCAAACGGATGCTCGACCGGTTCGTGTGCCAACGGTTCTTGCTCGACCCGCTGCCCGAACGGTCAGTGTTCCCCGAGCAACGGTGGGATGAGAACCATGCCTTATGACTACGGCTATTCCAACCGAACGCTGCCGATGCCACCTGTTCCCCAGCGCGAGTACAACTCGAACCGACCGAGCTATTACGACGATGAGCTTCCGGCCCGAGTCGCCCCGCCCGCGTATCTCGATCCTCGCAGCAACCCCTACTACGGAGCGAGCCGAGGCGATCGGTACGACACCGCCACGGTTGACCGTTCGCGGTCGAGGTTTGATTCCGATCGCAGCCCGTTCTATCCGTAGTCATCACTGACTGTTGTCCGGTCGCTCCGCCGACCGGACATCCCGTCGGCGGAGCGGCGGGACGACAGTAGCCAACCACAGGAGCGCGACGAATTGAACATCGCAGACACCATCACGAGCCAGGTCGCTCATCAAGACGGCGATCTGGCTCAGTCTGTTTTTGGATGCCGAACGACGAACCAGCCCGACGCGCGAGCGAGGGCTTCGCTTCAATTCCAAGCGAAGCCCTCGCTCGCGC
>JAYUFF010000873.1:0-10374 GCA_043738825.1 Schlesneria sp. | reverse complement strand
CAGTCATGCTAAGCAGCACTGTATTTCACTCCACACAGAACACTCGAAACAAGCAGATGTTGAACTCGAACCAAGCACACTCAGTCCGCCACGAGATGATGGACGAACCCCTTGGCCGTCAACAACTGGCTCCGCCCAGCACCGACAAAACCACTTCACCAGCAGCCTCACGCTTACTCGGGCTTCTTGGCGTCAGGGTTCTCGGGTGTTGCAGGCTTTTCCTTGTCTTTGTCAGTCGCAGCTTTGTCTGTTGCAGCTTTGTCTTTCTCTGCGTCTGCCGGTTTGGCTTCGGTATCAGCGGGCTTCTTGGTCCCCGCGGCTCCATCCTGCTTGTCCTCTGCGGCATCCGGCTTTTTCTCGGCTCCCTTCGGTTGCTCCAAAGCGGGATCTGCCTTGTCGGGGCTTGGTGGGACAGTTGCTTTGGAATCGCCGTCGGCCTCATTTCCCGATTTGGCAGCGCCAGTGGCAGCCCCGCCTTCCGAATCTTTGTCAATCGCAGGGGCGACGATCACATTGTCTGCTGCTCCGGGCTTGAATCGCCCTTTGTTGGCCGCGTTGACCACCAAGATGCAGATGCAGGCCAGCAAGATCCAAATCACAGCGACCACAATTGTGATGCGGGTGAACATATCTCCGGCCTTGGTGCCGAAGGCACTTTGCCCACCCATGCCGCCGAAAGCACCGGCCAGCCCGCCACCTCGACCGCGTTGGAGCAGGATGAGTCCGATCAGAAAGATCCCGACAAACATGTGCAGGGTCAGCAACGTATACGCCAGATACAACATCGTGAGTCATCCTCATGGGCCGCGTGAAGTCACAGAACGCGGATTCAAACTCGTACCAAATCGACGGACACCTGCGCCTCAATCGCGGGCCAACTCCGCCGCAGCGCGGACAATACCAAGAAACTGGTCACTCTTCAGGCTCGCGCCCCCGACCAGTGCCCCGTCAACATTGGGCTGGGACAGTAGCTCTTTGGCATTGTCGGGTTTGACGCTGCCGCCGTATTGAATTCGCAGGGCCTCGGCCGAAGCACGATCAAATCGTGTGGCGAGCCAATTCCGAATGAAGGCGTGAACCGCCTCGGCCTGTTCGGGGGATGCCGTCACGCCGGTGCCGATGGCCCAGACCGGCTCATACGCGACCACCAGTTTGTTGAGTTGAGAGACCTTTACGTCCGCCAGCCCTGCTTGAAGCTGCGTGGTCAGCACCGACTCTGTCCGCATCGCCTCTCGGTCCTGCAAGACCTCGCCAATGCAGAAGATGACATCCAACCCGCGCTGCCAAGCCGCATGAACTTTCCGGTTCACGAGCGCATCTGTCTCACCAAAGAACTGCCGTCGCTCGCTGTGTCCCAGGATGACCCAGCGACAACCGACATCGACGAGCATCTCCAGAGAGGTCTCTCCAGTGAAGGCTCCCGGCTTCTCGAAGTGAGCATTCTGACCACCCAGCATCACGGGACTGTTGGCCAGAATATCGCGAACCGGCAGCAGGTAAGAAAACGGCGGGCAGACCGCGACATCGACTGCGGGTTTGGTCCGAGCGACCTCCGCAACAATCTCGCCAGCCAGCGTCTGGGCCGACGTGAGCGTTGTGTTCATCTTCCAGTTGCCAGCCACAAACAGGCGGCGCATCGTGTCGTCCTTTGACGCCGCTCAACGGGAGGTCTTGGTTCCACGAGCGGTCTGGTGGAACCAAAGGTCACTCCGCAAATCCATTCGCTGGGCTGGGGACTCGCGGCTGCTGTGAACTGTGAACGCTGCTGTAAACTGTGAACACGGTGAAACGTTTGAAAATTCAAACCGTCACTCGACTGGCTCGCTCTTCGGATACGAACCCAGGATTTCCATTCTGACAGCCATCTTCGCCAGGTCATCGAGCGCTCGCTTGACCCTGGCGTCCTTATAATGACCTTCGCAATCGAGGAAGAAAATGTAGCCGGTTTCCGGGCCACGCAAGGGGAAGGACTCAATCCAAGTCAGGTTGAGCTTCGCTTGTTTGAAGATCGCCAACGACTCCGACAGCGAACCCGGTCGGTGTGGAATCTGGAGCAGAATCGAAGTTCGATCTTTCCCGGTGGGACCGATCGGCTTATCACCGATGATCGCAAATCGGGTGACGTTGCTTTTGTTGTCCTCAATATGCTCGGCCAGAATCTGCAAGCCGTATTCGACGGCCGCTTGCTTGCTGGCGACGGCTGCGGCACCCGGCTTGTCACGAGCCAGCTGCGCGGCAGTCGATGTGCTCGTGACCTCGATCATCCGTGCTTGAGGCATGTTGCGGCTGAGCCAATCGCGGCACTGCGACAGGGCTTGCGGCTTGCTGTAGACCTCGTTGATCTCACCGCGCGGCGACCGGCCCAGCAGGTTGTGATGGATGCTGAGTTGAATCTCGCCGCAAATTCGGAGCGGCAACCGGGTGAACATGTCGAGCGTGTCGATGATCCGGCCGTCGGTGCTGTTCTCAATCGGAACAACTCCAAAATCGGCATGGCCGCGATTCACTTCTTCAAACACCGCCGGGATTGTGTTGACGGGAATCAAGTCGGCGGACTCGCCGAAGCGCTCGATCGCCGCCATATGTGAGAAACTGAATGCCGGGCCGAGATACACCGCGCGCTGGATGCGAGATTGATTCCGAACGGAACTGAGGATCTGTCGAAAGACCCCCCGAATGGCTCGTCCGGTGAGCGGCCCCGGATTGTCGGCCTCTAGCTTTGCGTAAAGGTCATCATCGGAACGAGGATCATAAGTGGCGGCTCGACGATCCGGAGCCGTCTCGATCAACTTGAAAGTTGCGGTTGCCCGACGGTTCAGGAGTTTGATAATTTCCTGATCGAGCTTTGCGACTTCAATTTGAGCCGCCGCATTGATCTTTGCCGGAGTTGACGCTGCAACTGGCTTTGCTGAAGACGTTGCCGCAGTTGATTTTGCAGCCTTCTTGGGCACCGGTTTACTTGCCATCCACCCAGCCTCCACCGAGACGAATCAAGCTGACGCCTCCCTGCAAAAAGTCTCGAATGGCATTCATCAGTAACGACTTTCACACCATTCAAGCCGCGAAACGCGAACCTCTCTTTTACTAGCGGGATTTGGTATTTGCAAGCAGCAAGCTGATCGTAAGCCGTTATGGCAAGCGGAACACTCGATTTGCAGATCTTGCTTGCTCGTGGGCCTGCCATTTCGGCGATGGCTGATTGCGAGGCAGTTGGTCGAGTTGGTGCCAGTGTGGCAGGTGGGGCGTGATCGGGTTGAGCGTGTGGCTTGGCCGAAACAGCGGATCACATTGTTGGAAAAAGAGTTGTGGTCATGGCCCCCGCGAGATTCTCCAACTGGCGCGACCTTTGCTTTCTGGAGCTCACGCCTCCCTAAAACCGCCGATTTGAGTTGCCTCAAATCAAGAAACTCAAAACTAACACCATCCCGAACACGTCGGGGCTTCTCCAAAAGGATGACGGTCATGGCTATTCAAGAAAAAATCATCGGTATCGATTTGGGGACCACCAATTCGGTCGTCTCGGTCATGGAGGGGGGCGAAGTCAAAGTCATCGCCAATCAGGAAGGCAACCGCCTGACCCCGAGCGTCGTCGCCTACACCGAAAAGGGAGACCGCCTTGTCGGCGACCCCGCCAAGCGGCAGGCCGTCACGAATCCGAAGAACACGGTGTACTCGATCAAGCGATTCATGGGGCGTCGGCACAACGAGGTCGAGTCCGAAGAGAAGATGGTCCCGTACAAGGTCGTTGGCGGACCGAGCGAGTACGTGAAGGTTGAGGTTCACGGTAAGACGTACACGCCGCCGGAAGTCTCGGCTCAAATTCTCCGCAAGCTGAAGGAAGCATCGGAGGCGTATCTGGGGCACACGGTGACGCGAGCCGTCATCACGGTTCCGGCCTACTTCAACGACGCTCAACGACAGGCGACGAAGGACGCGGGTGAGATCGCCGGCCTGAAGGTCGAGCGAATCATCAACGAGCCGACGGCGGCGGCCCTCGCTTACGGATTGCAGAACAAGAAGAACGAAAAGATCGCCGTCTTCGACCTCGGGGGCGGAACCTTCGACGTGTCCGTCCTCGAAGTCGATCACGAACTTGTCGAAGTGCTCAGCACCAACGGCGATACTCATCTCGGGGGAGACGACTTCGACGAAGTCCTCATCAAGCACATCGCCGACAAGTTCCAGGCTGAACATGGCATCGACCTCCGCAAGGACGCGATGGCCTTGCAGCGACTTCGTGAGGCGGCCGAGAAGGCCAAGAAGGAACTCTCGGGCCAGCAATCGACCGACATCAACCTCCCCTTCATCACGGCCGACGCCAGCGGGGCCAAGCACCTGCAACTGACGGTGACTCGTGCCGAGTTTGAGCGGATGGTCGATCACCTCGTCGAACGCTGCCGCGCGCCGGTCGAGAACGCTCTGCGCGACGCCAAGTTGTCGCCGAGTCAGATCGACGAGATCGTCCTCGTCGGTGGATCGACTCGCGTGCCGAAGGTCCAGGAATTCGTCAAGAAGATGTTCGGCGGCAAGGAACCGCACCGAGGCGTGAACCCGGACGAAGTGGTTGCGATCGGCGCGGCCATTCAGGGCGGCATCATCTCGGGCGACGTGAAGGACATGGTGCTGCTCGATGTGACGCCCCTGTCGCTCGGCTTGGAAACGGAAGGGGGCGTGCTGACGGTTCTCGTCGAACGCAACTCGACGATCCCCGTCACCAAGAAGGAAACTTTTTCGACGGCCGCCGATGGACAGACCGCAGTCACGATCAGTGTCTTTCAGGGCGAGCGGCCGATGGCACGCGACAACCGCATGCTGAATCAGTTCAACCTCGAAGGCATCCTCCCCGCGCGCCGAGGCGAGCCGAAGGTTGAAGTCACGTTCGACATCGACGTGAATGGCATCCTGAACGTCAAGGCGAAGGATCAGGCGACGGGCAAGGAGCAGTCGGTGCGGATCGAGAACTCCAGCGGGCTCGATACCTCAGAGATCGAGCGAATGAAGAAGGACGCCGAATCGCACGCGACTGAAGACAAGCAACGCCGCGAGTTGGCGGAGGCCAAGAACAAGGCGTCGATGTCCGTCTACGAGATCGAGAAGGTCTTGAAGGAACACGGTTCCAAGCTCGATGCCGCCTCGAAGGCCGCCGTCGAGGCGAGCATCGAAAAAGTGAAGTCCGCCGAAAAGGGGACCGATGTCGCCGCGATCAACTCGGCCGTCGAGAGCCTTCAACAAGCCAGCTACTCGCTCGCCCAACATGTTCAGGGCGCAGCGGGTGCCGAAGGCGGAGCCGCTCCCGAAGCAGCAGCCGGTGGCGCGAAGCCCGATGACGGCGTGATCGACGCCGAGTTTGAAAAGAAGAGCTGAAGCGTAAAACGATTTGAGAAGTTGTGTTTGGGTTCAAGACGGAGAGTTATCCAATGGCTACAGGACGCGAAGCACTTGATGAGTTAATCGATGAAGAGGCAAGTTTCTTTCAGGAGCATGGTAGTCCACCGCGCCTTGTTCGACTTCCGGTATTGATGGCGTGGGATATCGCGAAGTGTGGGTACAACGATCTTGGTGAATTGAGCGGACGGATACTCAAAGATGGGATCGATGTATTGGAGGACGCAGGCTTGTTTGGAATGAAAGTTCAAATTGTTCGCGAACCAAACGCAGAACTGACATTTGAGTGATCGCGATTTTTCTCTGGTTCCCAATCGTGCGATTGGGAACCAGAGTTCAAAGCGATGTTGCACGCAATTCCTCCATCGGAAGGCGGGCGTTTCTGCCCGACCAGTCTTCATCCCCCCGCATTCTCGTAACAAATCGTCAAGAAGGACGGCCAAGCGTGGCCGTCCTTCGACGATCGTGGCACGCCCATACTCCTCCCAAGTTGGAGACTCATCATGGCCTTCCGTCCCGACAAGCTCACGGTGAAAGCTCAGGAAGCGGTCCAATCGGCGCAGCAGTTTGCTGAGTCGCAGGGGCATCCGCAGTTGATGCCGTTGCATCTGCTCAAGGCATTGCTCGATGAGCAGCAGGGAATTGTCCGGCCGCTGCTGGAGAAGATCGGTATTCAGGTCAGCCAATTGCGAGGGATCATTGATGCCGACTTGAACAAGCTGCCGCGCGCTTCGGGCGGTCAGGTGGGAGCGAGTCCCGCTGCGATGCAGGTGTTGGAGAAGGCTCAACAGCAGGCGGACGCGATGAAGGATGCCTTCGTCTCGACCGAGCATCTGTTCCTCGCGCTGACGCAGGTGGACGATCAAGCTCAGCGAGTCCTCAAGCTGAACGGCGTGACTGAGGCTGACGTGATGAACGCCCTCAAGACGGTGCGTGGCTCGCAGACCGTGACCGATCAGAATCCCGAGGACAAGTACCAGGCTCTGGAGAAGTACGGCAAGGATCTTGTGGCGCTGGCCCGTCTCGGGAAGATCGATCCCGTGATTGGGCGCGATCAGGAAATCCGCCGTGTCATCCAGGTGCTGTCCCGCCGCCGGAAGAACAACCCGGTTTTGATCGGCGACGCGGGCGTCGGCAAGACGGCCATCGTTGAAGGTCTCGCCCATCGCATCGTGCAGGGCGATGTGCCTCAGAACTTGAAGGAGAAAGTTGTCATCGCGCTCGACATGGGGGCACTCATTGCCGGAGCCAAGTATCGCGGTGAGTTTGAGGACCGTTTGAAGGCCGTTCTCAAAGAGGTCTCCGAAGCGGAGGGCCGAGTCATCCTATTCATCGACGAACTGCACACGGTTGTCGGAGCCGGTGCGTCCGAGGGAGCGATGGATGCGGCGAACCTGCTCAAGCCGGCGCTCGCTCGCGGCGAACTTCACTGTGTTGGCGCGACGACGCTCGATGAGTATCGCAAGTCGATTGAGAAAGACCCCGCCCTCGAACGCCGCTTCCAGCCGGTGCTCGTCAACGAGCCGAGCGTCGAAGACACGGTCTCGATCCTGCGCGGACTCAAGTCTCGCTACGAATCGCATCACGGCGTGAGGATCACCGACGATGCTTTGATCTCAGCCGCGACTCTCTCCGACCGCTACATCAACGACCGATTCCTGCCCGATAAAGCCATCGATCTCGTCGATGAGGCGGCGAGCAAGCTCCGCATGGAGATGGACTCGATGCCGGCCGAGATCGACGAGGCGACTCGCAACCTGACGCGCCTCCAGATCGAAGCGGCGGCCCTCGCGTCGGAGCCGAGCGCGGACAGCAAGGCCCGCCTGCAAGAGCTTCGCAAACAGATCGCCGACCGCGAAGAAAGCGTCAACGCGTTGAAGACTCGCTGGCAGGTCGAGAAGGAGGCACTCACCGGCATTCGCCCGCTGAAGGAAGAGATCGAGAAGCTGCGCACGGCCTACGACCAGGCGTTCACGCAGGCCCAACGCACGAACGCGAACGACGATTTCGTGCGGGCATTCGATGTCGAGAAGAAACTGAAGGAGGCTCAGCAGAAGCTGGTCCTTGCCGAACAAAGGGCCACGGAGGTCGGCGGTGACGACGGCCACCGTCTGCTTCGCGAAGAGGTGACTCAAGACGACATCGCCAGCGTCGTCAGCATCTGGACCGGCATCCCCGTTTCACGCATGTTGCAGGCTGAAAAAGCCAAACTCCTCGAAATGGAAGATCATATCCACGAGCGGATGATCAATCAGTCCGAGGCGGTGACAGCCGTGGCCAATGCGGTCCGGCGGTCTCGCTCCGGCTTGCAGGATCCCAACCGACCGATTGGTTCGTTCATCTTCCTCGGTCCGACCGGCGTCGGCAAAACGGAACTGTGCAAGGCGCTGGCCGCGTTCCTGTTCGACGACGAACGGGCGATGGTCCGCATCGACATGAGCGAGTTCATGGAGAAGCATTCGGTCGCCCGCCTGATCGGTGCCCCACCCGGATACATCGGCTACGAAGAGGGTGGCAAGCTGACCGAGGCCGTGCGCCGCCGACCGTACTCCGTGTTGTTGCTCGATGAGATCGAGAAGGCTCACCGCGACGTCTTCAACGTGCTGCTGCAACTGCTCGACGACGGACGCCTCACCGACAGCCACGGCCGGACGGTCGACTTCACAAACACCATCGTCGTGATGACCTCCAACATCGGCAGCCAGACGATCATGGACCTCGCCGGGAAGGAGGACGACGCCGAAATCTCCCGCCGCGTGATGCACGCCCTGCGCAAAGAGTTCCTTCCTGAGTTCCTCAACCGAGTCGATGAAACGATCGTCTTCCACCCGCTGACAAAGCACGAGATTCGGCAGATCGTCGATCTGCAACTGGTCCGCTTGCAGAAGCGCCTCGAAGACAACGGCTTCACGCTGGAGGTCACGGATGCGGCGAAGAAGCAGCTCGCCGAAGAAGGCTACGACCCGGTCTATGGTGCCCGTCCGCTGAAGCGCGTCATCCAGCAACGCCTCCAAAACGAACTGGCCAACGCGATCCTCGGCGGCGAGTTCGAGGAAGGCTCGCGCATCACGGTCGATGCCCAAAACGGAGACTTCACATTCGGCTCGGCGTCGTAGATCAGTATTCGACCCGCCGCGCCACTGCTTCGGAGTCCTCGGAGAAGCAGTGTTCTTCGCGAGGTCATCCCCCTTCGGCACTGCTTGTCCCAAAGCTGACAAGCAGTGGCACGTCCAACGTGGAGTGACGCCTCAAGCAGAGCCACCCCGCCCGTGAGATTGCGAATCAGCCTTCACGTCCTCACACGGCCACGTCGAAGCTCCGTGACCGTGGCACCCCCATTTGAAACAGGCGATGGCCCTGCGCCACCCGGCGTCATCCTTCGCAACGAACGGCATTCCTGCTAGCGTACCCGCCGTTGAGACGCAGTCATCACTGGTCACGCTGTGACGAACGCTGAATCCGTCAGACTGCGGCGGAGCGGGGGAACCAACACTTGGGGCTAATTCGGCTTAGGCCGGAGGGAGAGCACTCGACTCCCAGCCCGTCAGCTAACCTCGTAGGCGGGTCGAGGATGCGAGATTGGATCCGGGCACGCACGTGCCGCATTCGGTCTCCTTCTATTACCGGTCCCGTGTGTGGATCGGCCTCGCCCTGCGCACCAGTGCTGCGTCTCGGGGAGAATGACATGCTAGTTCAGGGGAACCGTCCGCGCCAGTTGCACTGGTATCACGCCGGGCCAATGCTGTTCGGCGACTGGGGCACGAGTCGCTTGTACGTGTTGGGGTTGTGTTTCTTTCACGCGCGACACGCTTCGCTGTGGTTGATGCTGGCCATGTCCGGCCTGTTGATCGCCGTGGGCTGGGCCTACTCGGTGATCTGCCGAATGTATCCCGATGGCGGCGGCGTGTACTCGTCGGCGCGACACCGTTCGCAATCGCTGGCGGTGTTTGGGGCGTTGCTGCTCACGGCGGATTACGTGGTGACGGCAGCGCTGTCGGCACTCGATGCCTTTCATTATCTGGGCGTTCCTCATCCGGAATACTGGGCGGCAGGCAGCATCTTGTTGCTGGGTGTCGTGAACATTTTCGGTCCCACAAAGGCCGGGGCCGCCGCGCTGTTCGCCGCCTTGTTGACGATCTGCTTCAGTCTGGTGATCGCCATCGCGGCGGGGCCGTCTTTGCAGAACGCTCACATCGCACCGCTGACCGGTTCGCCGTTTCAATGGTGGTCGCAGTTCACCGCGATCATTCTGGCGATCTCGGGTGTGGAGGCTGTGGCCAACATGACGGGCATCATGGTGGAGCCGGTCGAGCGGACGGCCCGTCGCGCCATCTGGCCCGTGCTGGTCGAGATCGTCGTGCTGAATCTGGTGCTCACACTGGCGATGCTGGCGATTCCTCTGGCCGTGCTCGGGAAGGGCGGCGGCGATCCGTACGCGGCTCACCGCGACGACATGCTGCGCGTGATGGCCGAGTACTACGTGGGACCGGGATTCGCCGCAGTGGCGGCCATCGTGTTCGCGATGCTGTTGCTGTCGGCGGTCAACACCTGCCTCACCGATTTGGTGAGCGTTCAATTCATGATGGCTCGCGACAAGGAACTTCCGAAGCCATTCGCCGGGCTGAACAAATGGGGCATGCCACTGATTCCACTGGTGGTGGCGACGATCGTACCGACCATCACGGTCCTGCTGGTCCCCGATGTCGGGCACCTGGCCGATCTGTACGCCATCGGCGTTGTCGGAGCCGTCGCCGTGAATCTGGGCAGTTGCGTCACGTCGTTCAACCTGCCGATGAAGCGGTGGGAACGCAGCTTGATGTCGATCCTCGCCGTCTTGATGATCTGCGTCTGGTTCTCGATTGCCTATGAGAAACCGCACGCGCTGGCTTTCGCGGGAGTCATTGTGGCGATCGGCATGGCCGCGCGCTGGCTCACGCATCATCGTGCCGAGATCGGCGGCCGAGTCACCTCGCTGGTCGGACAGATTCG
>JAYUFF010000872.1:0-10374 GCA_043738825.1 Schlesneria sp. | reverse complement strand
GCGGCGGGAGGCCGATGGCGGTTTCGACCTGCTCGACCGCGTTGGCCAGACGGGCGAACAGGCGGACTTGCAGGATACTGAGTTTGTTCAGCAGGTGGTCGGTGGCGGAGACCATTCCAAACAGATCCTCGTCGTCGGGAACGACCGGCAGCGCGTACTCGCGAATGGTCATCGCGGCCTGACCGTGTTCAAAAGGGTACGGGCGGTGGCCCAGACTTTTCGAGGTCATTTCGAGCAGCGACGACAGCTTCTCCATCGAGCTGATGATTTTCTCGATCAGGTCGCGGCGGGTCTCGTTCCGATTCATCGACGAGGTCAGCACGTACAGTCGTTGATACAGAATCCGCATTGGCAGCAGGTTGGCCATCGCGTTGCCGACGAACTGCGTGTTCGGGATCGCCTCGCGGACTTCGCGTCGCAGGGCCTCCCCCTGCGGAATGCGTTTGGCGACCGAGTCGAGTTGAACAAGCTGCAACGCGCAGGACAGCCGCGTCGAGGCTTCGGTTTCGTATTCGAGGAGGCTCGCGGCGATCTGTTGAAGTCCCTTGCGGGTTCGTTCCAATTTCTCGTCGATCGTGCGGCGTCGGCCGTTTGGCAGACGAAAGCTGCGGGCGCGGATCGACAGGCCGCAGTCGAGCAACATCTGCGCAGCGGCGGTCGAGAACACGGCCCCTTCGGCCTGGTCGTGGCGATCGACCAGCCTCTTGTAGCGCGGGAGAAGTTCGAGCATCCGTTGGCGGGACGCCTTGAGCGATGCCACCAATTCGGCCGCGTGTTGAGAATCGCGCGGCTTCGTCCCGGCCGCCGAGTCAATCGGCAGTGGTCGCATCAGCGGAATGCGTGTCTGAAAGAAGCGGTCGAGTGCCCGGAAGGACTGCGATTCGTGCGCGTTCTCCTGAATCAGGCGTTTGGCCGGGCAGAGCCGCGTCTCGTCGAACTCGTCTCCCAGCACGGATCGGTAGAACCGGGACGAGGCTGCGCGGGACAGTCTGCTGAAGTCTTGAAACAGGACCGTCGCCGGGTAGTCGGCCGGATCGCCATCGAACAGAAATCCGGCCGGCTCGGTCTCCTGTTTGGCGCGGGCAATGCGATCGGGGTCGCTGGGATGAGTGTCGAACAGCCCGGTTTGAGCCTGACGCCGATGCTTGCGAAGTTCCTTCCGAATCTTCGGCGTGATGTTGGCGAGATTGGCCGCCACGACGGCGGGCAGGTCGTTGGCCAGTCGCCCGTCCTCCCAGAACCGCTGCAAGTCATCGACGGCCATGTGATGTGCCAGCCCGAGATCCTGCAGCTTGCGGCTGGTGCGAGTGAAGGTCGTTGCGCCGACCAGCCGCGTTTCGTACAGGTCCGCGTCGTACTCCTGCTGTCGCATCAGATAGCAACTGATGGCGTTGCCCAACCACGTCAGTCCGTACAGGGCCAGCCGCGTGAGATAGACGAAGAACCGGGCGACGAGCACCAACAGTTTGAAAGGCCAGCCGATCCGGTCGCCCGCCTCGATCAGCCAAGCGTCCCACGCATCGCGTTCAAACGTGACGCGGACCAACCACATCGAGGTCACGCGGATGACGTATCCGAGCCGCATCCCGGCCGCCTGCGAGAAGTGACCGAACTCATGAGCGAGGACTCCCGACAGTTCTCGCACCGTCAGCCCCTGCACCAGCGGCAGGCCGATGGTGAGCGTCAGGTCGTTCGTGAAGAAGCTGGCCATGCCGCGTCGCAGTCCCGCCGACGCATTGGCCTCGGTGTCGATGCGGATCGAGGTCGGTCGGGGTGCCCCGACGGCATCAGCCACCGCATCGACGTACTCGAACAGAAACGGCTCGACCTCGCGTTTCAGTCGCTCGGGCGCGGCGGCCTTGGCACTGCGGGCGAAGAACGGCTTGATGGCGAACAGGATCGCAATGGGACCGACCACCAGCGGCAACACATACAGGACGTGGTCGAGGGTGAACGGTCGGCCGGTCGTCGCGTGCGCACTCAGGTGAACGGCGTGCCACCAGATCGTGTAGCCGATGATCGCGATCAAACTCAGGTAGGCGGCGGGGAGCAGCAACATGCCACACGCCACGGCGAAGAGGGCCAGCACGTAGGACCGCTCGACGACGGGGCCTTCAATCTCACAGTGGACGGCATCGAGAATCCGCTTCTGGATTCGCTTCCGGTCGTCCTTGCTTGCCGCCGGTTTGGGAGAAGCCTCGGTCATCGCGGGTCACTCTGTTCGGGTCGATTCTCGGTTCGTCAGTTCACTTCACTCCGGCATTCGCTGTGCCGGATCACACATGTTTAACCTCTACGCCAGCGGCGTGAGAGCGAACGCGGGCGAACCGTGGATCGCACGCACGCCGCTGGCGTTGCGGCTAAACGTCTCATCTTGTCCCGAGGCGATCAAACCGCCCCGCGCCTCACGGCTGTCACTTGAGGTTGATCCCGTCGTGAGCCAGTTGAATCTTTTCCAACGGCACGTCCTCGTCAAAGCTGTCTGACCGACCTCGGTAATGAATGCGGACTGTCCCATTCGGATTGCGTTTCATCACGTCGGCGGGAAACCAAACGCCACTGCCGCCCCAGACAACTTGCACGATCAGCCCCGGCTTTAGTTGACCATACTTGGTCACCTTGAGTCCCGAGGACGAAACTTTGCCGGGGCCTTCATAGTTGGTCAGACCGCCCTCTGCGTTCCTCGACGTACCTGGCCGACTCGCCTCTGAGGTTGACCGTTTGGGACTGCCGAGGCGCTCGATTTCCTCCACCTTCACCACCTCGATCGGAGTTTCGCTAACGCTCACATCGAGATAGTGAACCTCGACCGCTCCGTCTCCGAGCATCCGACTGACGAGGGCGGCACGCACGACGTTGTTTTTGCGCACCTGAATCTTCATTCCGAGCCGCAGCACCAACGGCTCGGCCGGGGACGTATCCGCCGGTGAGTCGGAAGGAAGCCTGCCGGATGTTGTTGAGTCGGCCGTGTTTGCCATCGAATCATCCGCGTCCACCGTCGCAGGTGTCGCAGAGTCAGGGAGTTTGCTTAAATCGAATCGGCCAGCATCGGGCGCTTGCGCCACTGACGAAGCTGGAGCGGGCGCGTTCGGTGTCGCTGAGGCGTGCAAGGCGGCGGCGGGCTGAACCGGCGGCGCGAGCGTCACTCGCGGGACTTGGTTCACGATCGGGGCGACCGCTGCGATCGGGTCGGCGACCGCACGCGGATTGCGGAACGGCAGTGAGGCCATCCACGCGAAACAGCCAACGAGCGCGAGTGTTGTCAGCCCGGTTCCGACGGCCCGTTGAACGACCGCGAATTCCGAAGTCTCCGGTTCGTCATCGGCCTTCGCTTCGTCCTCGTCCGGCGCCACGGTGTGCGAACACACGTCGAACGGCACCAGACAAACCTTGCACTTCTGCGTGCGACCGAAGGCCGACCGACTCACTTGATATCGCTCGCCACACACATCGCAGGCCACGGTCGTCATGAGATGACCCTCCGTTCAGGAATCGCTCGAACCGAGATGCCCTCCCGGTAAACCACTCCAACCTTGCCGAGCCGGATCAACAATCGTTCCATCATCAAGTCGGATTGCGAACCCGTCGCGATGCTACCGCACTTCCGTCGTCTCTCGAAAGTCGCGCGGGCAAGGTTGCAGGGTCATCACCCTTTTCAAAGTAGGGTGGGACCAGCTCGCTTCGAGCGCCGGCCCACCCTCAGGAAACATCGAGAACTGCTGGTGGGCCGGCGCGACGAAGCGCCGCTGGTCCCACCCGACACCCTGCCAGCTTCAAACAGGCATCGGTCCTGGCAAGGTGGCTCGCGCGACATCGCCTCAGCGTGGCGGCAGCGAAAAGAATCCGCCTCCAAAACCGCCTTGCTGACCACCGGAACCGCCCGTTTCCGGCGAGTCGATCACGGCATCTCCGTGTTCGATGTTCTGGATCAGCGTGACAATCTCGTCGTGAACCTCACGCGACTGCCGAATGATCAGCGTGGAGTTTTCAACGTAAATGACATGCGTCTTCTCATCACTCCCATCCGCATGGACCTCCAACCCGCTGGAGTCGAGGAGGCTTGGTTTGGAAGTGACCTTGATGATCATCTTGGCAGGACCATTGGGGCGATCGGCTTGTTTCCACGTGTCGGGTTGAACTAGAACCGGCAGCAGCAGAATGAGATCGTCAGCCATCTTCGTCGGCAGACGATAGTGGCGCGTAATCACCTCCTTCGGATCGAGGCCACCTCGCTTGCGAGGCTTCGACGCGCGCAGGGCGGCTCGATAGTTCTCCAGCAGTTGAAGCACGTCATCCAAACCCGGTTCGGTGTTGCGAACCACGAGCACACCCGGCTTGGCCATCACCAGCGCTCCGCCACGACCGTCCGACTTCTTGGCACGGGTTTGATTTCGGATCGCCATCACCAGCGCCATGGATTCCTTGTCGTCACGGCAGAGGTCTCGCACATCGAACACGGCCGTTTTCTCGAACTCGTCGGCCGCCTCTTTGGTCGTGATCCAGATGGCACTGTCGCGGAGAATCCACGTCAAATTGAGATTCGACAGCAGCGCCTGCAGGGCGGTCGTGAGCTTTTGGTCGGCGATCTTGAGTGACACGGGAGTGCGATCGCGCACACCACGCTTCGCCAGGGCCAGATTGTCGAGGCGCAGGTCGGCTCCGATTTGCTGCGACAATTTCTGAACGGCCGTGGCCAGCGGTTGATCCTGAATATCGACCGTGACATTGGCCTCCAACGTCTGACGGAGCTGCGCATGCTGGGGCGCATCGAGCGTGAACGTGCGCCGACCGTGCTTGCGAAGCGCGGCCAACAACCCCGCCACCTCCCGGTGAGTCGCCTCCGAGTGACGCACGAAGAGCACATCGCCCAACTGCACCGAGGCCCCGCCGTTGTTGTCCTTGTCTTCCTCCCACGGTCCTCCAATCACCTGCCTGATCGCGCTGGCCAGCGTCTCGGAATCGAAGCCCGCGTCCAACAGATCACCCAGGTTGTAATGCACGGTCGATTGGTGTTTTTGACATTCCGGAATCGTCGTGAGATGCAACGTGCCACCCTGCATGTACCAGGCCACGCCGAGCGTCCGCAGGCGATTCAACAACAAATAGAGCGGAGCATCGTCCAGACCGTCGGCGACCGGCTCACTCATCAGAATACGTGCGTCGGCGAATGCTTTTTGATCGACTTGGACGTTGATCTTTTGCTCATCCTGTAACCAGGCCGCGACATCCTTCAGCGTCTTGCCCGCGAAGTTCACCGTTGCCGCCGTCCCCAGCCGAGCCGGCATCAACGTCATGGGATCGACGGTTCGCGGCTCGTCAGGAATCTCAATCAGAACGCTGGGCGGAGGCGGAGCGGGCTTGGCCTCAGCCTTCGGCTTCTCCTGGCCCGAGACGTGTCTCGACGCGAAGAAGCACGAGGCGAGCAGCAGCGTGCTACCTGATTTCCAGCCAAACAACGGTCGAAGGCGGACGATCTGCATGAATGCCCTTTCAATGAGGAGGTGAGAAGTCTTCGATGTCACTCAGAGTTACCTGCGACAGGTGCATCAAACGAACTCGAACAGCATGTCGATACGACAATCCAGTCTACCGCTGAGGAAACCAGTTGCAATCGGCGTCTTTACGTGACTTGAGCAACACCCAAGCTCACGGCTTCACCGCAAACTCATCCAGGTTGAAGAGCAACCCAAACGTTGTGGCATACGCGGCCAAGTCGTCCGGCACGGCGGCCTCAAAAATTGACTGCTCGCCAGAACGGACGATCTGTTGCGTGGCGTCCCCTCTTTTGTGGAGGGCCTCGCGCCGCCGCTGGAAGCCTTGGACAAGCAGCTTCAATTCCGGCTCGGTCGGCGGACGAGACAGCACGCGGCGGAAGGCCCAGGCGATGCGCGACTCGGCCGATGCGCCGCCCTCTCGCATGGCGTGTTCGGCGAGAACTCGGGCGGCTTCGAGGTACGTCACGTCGTTCATCAGGTTGAGGGCTTGCAGCGGCGTGTTGGTGCGAGGGAGTTTGACGCGGCAGAAGTCGCGGCTGGAGGCGTCGAAGATCGCCATGCCGGGCGTCGTGACGGTTCGCTTCTGGTACGTGTAGAGGCTGCGGCGGTAGAGGTTCGCGCCGTGATCCTGCACGTAGACCGAGAACGGGCCGGGGACCGCTTCCGCACTGAGTTCCTCCCACAGTCCGGCCGGCTGGTACGGCTTCACGCTGGGACCACCGAGCGACTCGACCAGCAGGCCGCTCGATGCCAGAGCCGCATCGCGAATCATCTCGGCCGTCAGCCGGAAGCGCGGTCCGCGCGCGAGCCACCGGTTGTCGGGATCTCGCGCGAGCAGTGCCTCGTCGATGCGAGACGACTGCCGGTACGCGGCCGAGGTGACGAGTTGGCGGAGCGCGCGCTTGATGTCCCAGCGAAGTGGCGAGCGCGACAAGGGAACAAGGGGATCGGGGGGCAAGGGGAGAAGAGAAGCGGATTCAGTGTTAGTGCCACGTCTGCTTCCCCTTGTCTCCCGCTCCCCTTGTCCCCTTGTCCCGCCAAATTCCACCGCCAACCAATCGAGCAACTCCGAATGGCTCGGCAACTCTCCCTGCGTGCCGAAGTCTTCCGAAGTCTTCACGAGGCCGGTGCCGAACAGCATCTGCCACAGGCGGTTCACGGTGACTCGCGCGGCGAGCGGGTTCTCGGGCGAGACGAGCCACCGCGCGAGGTCAAGGCGGGTTGAGGGTTGAAGGTTGAGGGTTGAAGGCGAAGCAGGAAGTCCTTCGGTCACGAGCTGTGCGGGGTTGCGAGACCCGGGCACAACAGAGTTCGCAGCTTGTTGACCCTCAACCCTCAACCCTCGACCATCAACCTTCCCGATCGCGGCGGGCAACCCCGTTTGAACGACATCGCCCGGCTTGTTGTATTCGCCGCGAGTCAGGATGCGCGTCTCACGCAGGCCCGGCACGTCCTGCATGACCATCGTCGTCGGGATCGTCGCGAGATACGCCTCGTAACGCGAGCGGGTGTCGAGGACGAGTTGCCTTGCGCGGCGTTCGGCTTCAGAAGCGTGGTGTTTCAGATAGAACTCACGCAACTTTGCGAGGTGCGTTGGTGACGCGGTGTCGTCGAGCGGACCAGTGGCAATTTTCGAGATGGTCTCTCCCGCCGCGAGTGACATCGCAATCTCAGTGGTCAACCGACCGCGATAGAAGCGCAGCTCGTCGATCAAGCCGACGTACGGCTGCGCGCTGCCACCGGCTCCGATGATGAGCGGCAGCTTCACACGAATCGGGTTGCTGAGCAGATCGGTGATGACCGTCGTCTTCGACACTTCACCGTTCACGCGGATCGCGACGCCACGCGCGGCACTCGATCCGTCATACGAGACGAACACGTGCGACCAGCGATCTGCGGCGAGCGGCTCTTTCGTTTCGATGCGGATCAGGTCGTCGAGGATGCGACCCGAGAACAGGGCCTGCAACCGGCCGGACTCTTCGATCCGCAGTTCGTACCCGCGCGAGGCGTTGTCGTGATCCATGCGGGCGAGAATCGTCATGGCCACACGCCCGTGCGGCTTCACCCAGCATGAGATCGCAAACGATTCGTCCTCGCCAAAGTCGGCGACATCGCCCGCGTCGAGCCAGCGCTTTCCATCGAACTCCGCCGCTTGACCGATTCGTCCCGCTGCAAACGCGGCGGTCCCGCCGTGCCAGGTCGCGTCGCGCTGTTTGTAGGATGGGCTTCCAGCCCGTCCCTCATCGCTTTTCGGAACGGCATTGGACGGACTGGAAGCCCATCCTACGAGGCTGTTCCCGTCGAACGCGATGTGTGAGTCCAACCCCTCAACAAAGCTCCAGTCCACCATCGCTTCCTGATCGGCAATCTCTGCGGCCAGCTTTGTCATGCTGATATTCACTAGGGAGGCTTTCGTGTCCCAGCCTCCCCGCGCCGCATCGGCCTCGCGCTCCAACTCGGTCAGCTTGATCTGCTGGTCCGCCGTCGGAGCGGGCAGATACGGCATCGAGTTGCTGTTGCGGATGTACTTGCCTGGCTCGGGGACTTGGTTGAAGAAGGCGAACAGTTGGTAGAACTCGCGCTGGCTGATCGGGTCGTACTTGTGATCGTGACACCGGGCACAGCCGATCGTCAGACCGAGCCACACGGTCGAGGTGGTCTCGACGCGATCGACGACGTACTCGACGCGAAACTCCTCCGGGATGATGCCTCCTTCGGCGTTGCCGCGATGATTGCGGTTGAAGCCGGTCGCGATCAGGCGGTCGTTGGCGACGGTGGGCATCGCGTTCGTTGCCGTCGCGGCTTCTCCTGTCCCCTCGCCCCTCGCCTTGGAGGGGAGAGGGTTAGGGTGAGGGGTTCTTCGTTCTTCGCTTGGTTCGCCAGATTGCCGTTTCGTCTGAGCGTCCTTCACGTCGTTCGACTTTTCACCGCTCGGCCCCCTCACCCTAGCCCTCTCCCCCGAAGACGGGGGCGAGGGGACCGGAGAAGAGCCGCTTCCTGAAGCATTGCCACTCTCCAGCAAGTCCCCCGCCAACTGATGCACGGTGAACTCATCGAATGGCTGGTTGCGGTTGAAGGCGTCGATCACCCAGTCTCGGTAACGCCACATGAAACGAGGCCCGTCGGTCTGGTAGCCGTTCGTATCGGCGTAGCGGGCGGCATCGAGCCAGAGCGTCGCCATCCGTTCTCCGTAGCGGGGCGAGGCCAGCAGGCGGTCGATCTGTCTGTCAAACGCATCCGGTGAGGTGTCGGCGACGAACTCATCGACCTCGTCCGGCGAGGGCGGGAGGCCAATGAGATCGAACGATACGCGACGCAGCAGCGTCGGCTTGTCGGCTTCGGGGGACGGGGCGAGGTTATGCTCGATCAACTTCGCGCGGACGAAGGCGTCGATGGGGCTGAGTGATCGAGACGCGGGTGTCGTGCCCGAAACCGCAGCGGCGGGAGGAACGACGGCGCGCGGGGCGAGGAAGGACCAGTGCGGCTGGTATTCGGCCCCCTGTTCGATCCACTGCTGGATGAGCGAGACTTCCTTTGGCGTGAGTGACAGGTTTGATTTCGGTGGTGGCATCTGTTCGTCGGGGTCGCGCGACACGATGCGGCGGACGACTTCGCTCTTCGAGGTGTCGCGAGGCACGATTGCGCGCGGGCCGTCTCGCTCGGCGATCGCGTCTTCGGCCCGGTCCAACCTCAATCCCGCCTGCCGCTTCGCCGAGTCGGGGCCGTGGCAGGTGAAACACTTGTCCGACAGGATTGGTCGAATGTCCCGGTTGAACTCGACGCGCGGGCCACTCGGTTCTGCGGCGATCAGCCGTGTCGAGCCGGTACACGCAACGACCCAAACCAACAGTCGGCAAGCGAACGAAACGTGTCGGTTCATCGAGAGGCTTCCGTTTGCCGAGGATCAAGGCATCGCAACAGCAAGCTAGCCACACACGCCAGCGGTCGCAACCGGTGGTGACGCGTTGGCTCGGCTGAAGTCCGGCTTAGCTTTGTTAGCCGGACTTCTCTCCGGGAGTTTGCCCCTCGGAGAGAAGTCCGGCTTTCGGAAAAGCCGGACTTCGAGAACTCGTTTAGCCCCAACGCCAGCGGCGTGGGAGCGGGACGGGGGCGAACTGTTGATCGCTCGCACGCCGTTGGCGTTGCGGCTAAACGTCTTTGGCGCGCTTCATTGAACACGTTGCCGTTTGACGATGAGCAGCGTCGAATCGTCGGGAGGCAGCGGACGGCCGTGGAATTGTTGGACGGTGTTGCGGACGGCGGCCACGATCTCGGCGGCCGAGCGGTCTCGATACGCGAGGACCACCTGTTGCAATCGATCGGTGCCGAACATTGTTCCGCCCGCGTCGGTGACTTCGATGCAACCATCCGTTCCCAACACGAGCATGTCACCCGGCGCGAGGCTCAGATGCGGATCGGTCTCTCCCGATAGCAGCCTCGGGAAACCGAGCGGCAGGCGAGTGGCATCGAGTCGTCGAAACGAAGCGGTTGCCACATCGAGATGCAGCGCCGGCGCATGCCCCGCGTTCGCGAAGCGGACTTCGTGAGTCTGCGGGTCGAGCGAGACGAGCAGGAACGAGATGAACTGGCCCTGCTTGAGATCGGGTGCGATCGACTCGGCCAGCAGTTCGACGATGCGGTTGGATTCGGAGGCGGTCTTCGTCAGGACGTGCAGCATCGCGCGAACCGACGCCATGATGAGCGACGGTCCCAGACCGTGACCGCTCACGTCGCCGAGAGCAAAGCCGTGGCGGCCATCCGCCAGCGTGAGCCAGTCGTAGTAGTCGCCGCTCACGAACTCAGCGGGCTGCCACCAGACGGCCACTTCGTAACCGGGGATGCTCGGCAGCGTCTCGGGCAGGAAGCCGCGCTGGATGCG